>NZ_JBMDWE010000045.1:0-27690 GCF_053579655.1 Gelidibacter sp.
TGATATTCTCGCGGGGTTAATGCAATGTCGATGCCTTGTCGGCTAACTTCTTTTAAAGTGGTGTTTAATTGAAGATCTCCTGCAATTATTATGGCATTTTCTTTTGTGGCTGCAGCAGTATTTTGGCTTCTTTTAATCAGCGAATTGATTTTCAAAATCAACTCGCGCATATAAAAGGGTTTGGTAAGATAATCGTCTGCACCCATTTCATAACCTTGTACTTTATCTTCCAATTCAGAAAATGCCGAAATCATTAATATTGGTGTAGATGTGTTATGGGTTCTAAAATCTTTAGCCAAGTCAAAACCATTCTTTCCTGGTAAATTAACATCTAGTAAAATACAATCAAAATGCGATTTATTAAGAATTCTTTCTGCCAAAAGCCCATCATAAACTGTTTCTACCTGCATGTTTTCAGCAGTTAAGGCATCTTTTAAATTTCTATTCAGCTCTGGATCATCTTCTATAATTAGTATTTTTTTCACTTTATATGATTTTTGGAATACTCAAAATTAAGTAATATAAAATAGATGACGTAATCATGTCGAGCTCCTTACGAACTCTATCGATTAAAAACCTAACCACATCGAGCGATCAGTTTAAAGAACAAACTAGGAGCTTTTTAAAGCAAAAGATAAATCCTACATTTGCATCACACTAAAAAAAGCATCGGCATATTTTTCAAGATTTGGTTATACAGATTTTTGCCAAAATTTTATTTTAGAAGACCCATCTTATAACCCACCAATAAACATCAGGTATGATAGCAAATAAAACTGATTATCTTGAGCTCATTAAAAACAAAAAGTGGCGTAAACTCAAAAGTTCGCTGCAAGATTTGGATGCTATTGAAGCTGCAGATTTGGTTGAAAGTTCCTCAAAAAGCAATCAGATAATTTTATTTAGATTATTATCCCGGCAACAAGCCAAGGAAGTTTTTAAGATGCTCAACCATTCTGAACAAGAAGCAGTTATAGAAGGATTGGCTGAAAACCTACAAAAATTAGCTCGCTTACTCAATGATATTGAGCCGGATGATAGAACTGCGTTTTTTGAAGAATTACCTGGCGATATTGCACAGAAATTAATACAAAGACTAACGCCGGAAGAGCAGAAAATTACGGTTAAACTTTTAAGTTACCCTAAGGATAGTATTGGTCGTTTAATGACCACGGAGTTTGTTGCCATAAAAGCAGATTTTACAGTAGCTGAAGCTTTTGCACATATCAGAACGCACGGGAAGCACTCTGAAACTTTAAACGTTATTTATATTGTTGATGACGAATGGAAACTGATAGACGACATTGATATTAAGGCTTTGATTTTCGCCAGTCCGGAGGAAATTATTACTAACCTTATTGATCATCGGTTTGTTTCTCTATATGCTTTAGACGACCAGGAAACTGCCATTCAGGTTTTTAAAAATTACGATCGTGTGGCCTTACCGGTTTTGAGCAAAGATGGTGTGCTTTTGGGTATTGTGACGTTCGACGATATCATGGACGTTATTGAAGAAGAGTCCACTGAAGATTTCCACAAGTTTGGATCGGTTCAAAATGCCGGTAAAAACCCGCTTAAGGAACGTATTTTCAATCTCTATAAAAACAGGATTGTCTGGTTGGTGCTTTTAGTTTTTATGAATGTTTTTTCAGGAGCAGCTTTAGCCGGTTTTGAAGATATTATTCAATCCTTCGTTGCCTTGGTATTCTTTTTACCCTTACTGATTGATAGTGGTGGTAATGCAGGTTCGCAATCGGCCACCCTTATGATTCGTTATTTAGCCTTGGGCGAAATTCAAATCTCCGATTGGTATAAATTAATTGGAAGAGAACTTTTAGTGTCCTTCTTATTAGGAATAACTATGGCAGCAAGTATCGCGCTAGTCGCAAGCTTTAGGGCTCCAGAAATCATTGTAGTGGTTTGTATTGCTATGGTTTTAAACGTGATGCTGGGCAGTTTAATTGGATTGATTTTACCCTTTATATTTACCAAGTTAAAAATAGACGCCGCTACGGCGAGTGCGCCATTGGTTACAAGTCTTTGTGATATTTGTGGTGTATTGATTTACTTTTCTATTGCTTCCAAATTATTAGTAATGTAAATTATACATATCCGTTTTTTGTCATATAACTGAAGATATCTGAGAACAGATTTAAGAAATCTGCGGGAAATAAAATAGGGGACATAAGTACACTTCAGTGTTCATAAGTTTCAATCTATAACATAATAAAGCAGTCAAAACATGATTTAAATTATTGATTTTAAGGCCTAGAATGTTTAAATTGGTTCTCGCCTTATGGTCAGTAAGGCAAGAACATTTTATAACGAAAAAAATTTGATGAACCTGAAAAAACTAGAGAAAGGACTTGAAAAGATTTACGAGTCGCTTTTAAGCCATAGCCCTGAAAACAATACGAATCTCACTGTTGATCCACGCTACGCCGAAAGCGCCATTAATTTATATAGATATTTGGTACTTAGAAGCATGGATATCCGAAAAATCCAGGGATACCTATCTGAGCTTGGAATATCGTCATTGGGCAGTGGTGCAGGATACACCCTTTCAAACGTTTCAAACGCCCTAATGTTGATAAAACTGCTTCGAGGTATCACATGGGAAAAAGACCAAAACATCACTACCATTGGCTATTTGGGGAGTCAAAAGCTGCTACAGGAACATGTCAATGCACTTTTTAAATCTAATAAGAAAGCACATTCTACTGAGATTATGGTTACTATGCCAGACGAAACTGCTGAAAATTCAGATTTATTGAAAGACTTGATACAATCGGGCATGAACATAGCGCGTATAAATCTTAGTCATGGCGACATTTCTTTATGGAAAAAAATGCTGACTAATATACATGCTGTAAGTGAAACCTTGGAACAGCCTGTTAAAATATACATGGATTTACCAGGCCCTAAAATTAGGATTGCCGAGATTTTTTCCCTTAATAAAAAAGACGAAAAATGGAAAACTAAAAGTAGCCTTAACGTAATGGATGGAGATTTCCTCTATCTTAAAAAGGAGGATAATCTCAACACAATGGTGCTTGCTGATAACACAAATGAACTCCCACAAATAACCGTAACACTACCACAAATTATAGATGATCTTGAGGTAGGACATAGCGTATTTTTTGATGACGGTGCCATAGAAGCAGTCGCAGTTTCTAAAGCTACTGACAAGATTCGTATTCAAATAAAAAAGGCACATAAAACATCACTGAAACTGGACAAGGGCATTAACCTTCCTGACACTTCTCTTACCTTACCTTCCTTAACTCCTGATGACATTGAATTGCTTCCTTTTGTAAGTAAACATGCGGATATGCTCGGCTATTCTTTTGTCAGAAAGGCCGCTGATGTTACCCAACTTTATAATGAACTCGATAAATTAGACAACACTTCATGTGGCGTTGTATTCAAAATCGAAAATAAGGAAGCTTTTGAAAACCTACCCTTAATCCTTTTTGAAGCTATGAAAAACAGGTATATTGGCGTCATGATTGCAAGGGGCGATCTTGCTGTAGAAGTAGGCTTTGATCGAATTTCAGAGGTGCAAGATCAAATCCTTCTCTTGTGTGAAGCAGCACATATACCAGTGATATGGGCGACACAGGTATTAGATAATTTAGCCAAAAAAGGAATAGCCACAAGAGCAGAAATTTCGGATGCTACTATAAGTGGTCAAGCCGAATGTGTCATGCTTAACAAAGGCCCTCATATTACTGAAGCAGTAAAAGTGCTAGCCAACATTTTAAAACGCATGAGTAGGCACAAACTTAAAAAGAAACCGATACTCAGAGCTTTAGATGTGGCCAAAAACAGTCTATCTAAAATTAATGAAAATTGATTTTAGCACAATAACACTCTGCCAATTGCCAGACTATCGGAGTTTTTGTTCAAGTAGAAGGTACACGAATTAGGTGCTTCGATGATATAAAAAAGACCTGAGTGCACAACTTTTGCATTCAGGTCTTTTTTATGTAGTATATTTTAAAGCTGTACGAGCAATAACGCTTAAGACGTTACGACTTCAGCGTAAAGATCGAAATCTTCCGCTTCAGTAATTTTTACCGTAGTAAATTCTCCGGTTTTTAAATAACATTTTGAAGCATCAATGAGCACTTCGTTATCGACATCTGGAGAGTCAAATTCGGTACGCCCAACAAAATACTCACCTTCTTTTCTATCGATAACGACTTTAAAAGTTTGTCCTATTTTGGTTTGGTTCAGTTCCCAAGAAATTTGCGACTGGAGTTCCATAATCTCATTGGCGCGTTGGATTTTGACTTCTTCTGGAACATCATCTTCCAAATTAAAGGCATGTGTATTTTCTTCATGCGAATAGGTAAAACAGCCTAAACGCTCAAAACGCATGTCCGAAACCCATTGTTTTAATTCCTGAAAATCTTCATCAGTTTCTCCAGGATAACCAACGATTAAGGTAGTTCTAATCGTCATTTCTGGAACTGTTTTTCTAAATTCCTTTATAAGATTGGTCGTTTTTTCCTTCGTGGTACCACGACGCATGCTTTTAAGAATATGATCGGAAATATGTTGTAATGGAATATCTAAATAATTACAGATTTTAGCCTCTCTATTCATGATGTCTAAAACATCCATAGGGAAACCAGTCGGGAATGCATAATGCAATCGGATCCACTCAATGCCTTCCACTTTTACAAGAGCCTCAAGCAATTCAGCTAAATTCCTCTTTTTGTATAAATCGAGTCCGTAATAGGTTAAATCCTGAGCGATTAGAATTAGCTCTTTCACACCAGTGGCTGCTAATTTTTCTGCTTCAAGCACCAAATTTTCGATCGGGGTACTTTTATGTTTTCCACGCATTAACGGGATCGCACAAAAACTGCATGGTCGGTCACAACCTTCGGCAATTTTTAAATAGGCATAGTTTTTTGGAGTCGTGGTTAAACGCTCGCCAATAAGTTCGTGTTTATAATCGGCACCTAAAGCTTTTAGCAAAGCAGGTAATTCAGTGGTTCCAAAATATTGATCCACATTTGGGATTTCCTTTTGCAAATCTGGTTTGTAACGTTCGCTTAAACAGCCTGTAACAAAGACTTTATCCACCTCACCATCTTCCTTTTTCTGCATGAAATCAAGGATGGTGTTGATACTTTCTTCTTTTGCATTATTGATAAAGCCGCAGGTATTGATCACGACAATATTACCTTCCTCTTCATGCACCACATCTTTCCCACTCGCTTTAAGTTGGCCCATAAGGACTTCACTGTCATATACGTTCTTGCTACAACCCAGGGTCACGACATTGATGCGGTTCTTTTTAATCGACTTCGTTCTCATATTCCAAAAAAATTAAGTGTGCAAAGATACGGAAATGAAGTTGAAATTGAAGTTCAAAATGAAATCGAAGTTGAAAATGAAATTGACTGTCCGTCCGCCTGTCCCTCCGAAGCCTTTGCGAAGGCGGTAGCTTTAGCGGAGGCGGGAAGTTGAACTCTATAATCTTGCGATCTTTGCGAAAAACCTTTGCGTTCTTTGCGTTTATAAAATCAAACGCAAAGGACGCAAAGATGAGCGCTAAGGTCGTAATGGAACTAAAACAGAATCCTATATCTGAAATCAGATTTTTGGTATTTTGAGCAAAACAAATGCTCTTCGAATTAATTATAATTTTTAGGAGCAACACGTCTTTTGGAAACTTGTTCGTAAGTATAGGCCCAGCCTAATAAAAGCTTTTCGGAAAATGGCTTACTGATAAACGTCAATCCTTCTGGTACGCCACTTTCAGAATAACCCATCGGCACTGTAATAGCAGGATATTCAGCCACGGCTGCAAAACCAGCATGAAAGTTATTTATGGACAAAAATCCGTCTAAATGGTGTTTTTTCATGGCAGCGTCAAAAAACAATCTGCCATTGGTTTTCAGGGTGTTTTTGATTTCATCAAATTCTTGGTCAGTAGCTGAATCGGCCACAATTCCTTTAAATAGGTTTTGTCCATACGGCATTCTCGCTAGAGAATCCTTTTCATTAAACGCCATCACATCCGCCACAGATTTTATGGTCAGTTTAGGATCTCCCGAAGTTTTAATATAGTTCGAAAAGTCATTTTGCATATCCAAATTTAAAAGTCTTAAAAAACCTGGTAATTCTACTTTATCCTCATCAATTTCAATGATTAGCGCACCTTTAGTTTTCAGATCGGAAATCGCCCTAACATATAAAGAATCCTTCATCAATTCCTTAAAAGCTCCAAAGCGTTTGCCTTCCAAGTTATTTCCTTTAAGAATAGCATCATAATAAGAACTGGTTTCGGATTTTGAAGTAACCGATTTTGAATCGTTCGCATCATAGCCTAACATCGCGTCTAAAACAATAGCAGTATCTATTACGTTTTTAGCCATTGGCCCAGGCGTATCTAAAGTTGAAGAAATGGGCACAATCCCAGTTCTACTCAATAAACCGATGGTTGGTTTTAATCCGACGATAGAGTTTTGACTTGATGGCGACAAAATAGAGCCTGAGGTTTCACTGCCAATAGCTGCCACACAAAAATTGGCAGCAACCGCAGCCCCACTTCCTGAACTGGAACCACCAGTATCCATCGTTTTACGACCGTAAGGATTTAAGGTTTGACCGCCTATCGCACTATAGCCACTTGGGCAATCGCCGCAAAAGAAATAAGCCCATTCGCTTAAATTGGCTTTTCCCAAAATCAGTGCGCCTTTCTCCTTTAAACGTTCTACAATGAAAGCATCGGTAGTCGTGTTATTATTTTGAAATGCCACAGCTCCAGAAGTGGTTGGCATTTCAGAAGTATTGATATTATCCTTTAACAGAATCGGCATTCCGAAAACCGAATGTTTACGCATTTTGTTCTTGAGATCGCTGTCTTTCTGTTTGGCTTCGGAAATAACATTGGGATTCAAAGCAATGACTGAGTTTAACGACAAGTCATTTTCACGATCAAATTTTCGAATGCGATAGAGATAGAATTTCGTCAGATCTTCATAAGACAATTTTCCATCTTGGATATGCTGTTGTAGCGCTGGAATGTCCTGTTCTAAAATTAACAGCTTTAAGGCGTTGTATTTTTCTTCTGTAAAATCGCTTAAATCCTTATTGAATGGTTCCCAAAGTTTCGAAGTATCAATGAATTTGGAATCCAAGACTTTAAACTCCGTAAAATCCTTGGTTGAAATAGCACTGATATCTTGAGAAGGCTTCTCATTATCCTCTTTTTTGTTTTCGGAATTTTTACAAGAAGACATTAGCAGAACAATCATGCAGAGTAGAAATGGTTTCATCGTGAATATTTTTTATTAAAAATACTGAAAAACTATTTTACAATGAGATTGGAGTTTGGATAAAGTCGTTTTTAGTATGAAGTAAGTTGTGAAATATCAGAAATCATCTAAAAACGGAGCACGTTGTTGGTGGAAAACACCAACAACGGCAGAAAAACATCAACAACGGTGGAATGAGTAAGTTCGTGAAAATTCATGAAACCCGCCTGAACGACGAAGTCGGGCAGGTTCGTGTCAAACTTTTTAGAAGCTAATTGGAAATAGAGTAAGAGACATTGCCGCCCACATCAATGTTGTTGGTGGAAAACACCAACAACTGCTTAAATTATCTAAGAACGTAGTAAGTTGTTGGTGGAACTCCGACATATATCCCACATATTTTGTTGAACAGACTGAAAGTCGGTCGTATTCGTGAAATTTATGATAATCGCTCAGGGAAAGAGTGAATTTGTGAAAATTCGTGAAATTCGTGTCAAAATTTTTTAAAGCTAAAGCGAGATGCATTGAAAAGAATATCTATCCATTAGCATAATGAGAAATTTAAAGGGAAAATATAATCTCGAAAGCTATTCAGTTTAACTCTGAGATTAGCTCCGCTGAACCTAAAGGTTTCCTGCCGGAGTTTATCTTGAGCTTAGTCGAAAGGCAGGAATTCAGCTATTTAAAAAAAGAATCTACAAATTCAAATTTGTTAAAAACTTGCAAATCGTCAATCCCTTCGCCAACACCTATGTATTTTACTGGAATTTGAAATTGGTCAGAAATACCAATGACGACACCACCTTTGGCTGTTCCATCGAGTTTTGTCACCGCTAATGACGTCACTTCCGTGGCTGCGGTGAATTGTTTCGCTTGTTCGAAAGCATTTTGACCCGTAGAACCATCTAATACCAAAAGGACATCTTGAGGCGCATCAGCAACCACTTTCTGCATGACACGTTTGATTTTAGTCAACTCGTTCATCAGATTGACTTTATTGTGCAAACGTCCAGCGGTATCAATAATAATCACATCAGCATTAAGTTCAACGCCGCGTTTGATGGTGTCAAAAGCAACAGAAGCTGGATCACTTCCAAAATTTTGACGTACCATAGGCACATCAACACGGTCTGCCCAAACTTGCAATTGCTCAATCGCTGCCGCTCTAAAGGTATCTGCGGCACCAAGCACAACACTTAACCCTTGTTTTTTAAACTGTGAAGCCAGCTTACCAATAGTCGTCGTTTTCCCAACGCCATTGACACCGACGACCATGATCACATAAGGTTTCTTATCCGCTGGAATTGAAAACTCCGTAGCATTACCGCTATCGATTTCAGATAATAAGCCTGCTATTTCCTCACGTAGAATTTGATTAAGCTCTGCAGTTCCCAAATATTTATCTTGAGCAACACGCGCTTCAATCCGATCGATTATTTTTAGAGTGGTGTCCACGCCAACATCGCTTGACACAAGGATTTCTTCCAAGTTGTCAAGAACATCGTCATCAACTTTCGATTTTCCGGCAACGGCTTTGTTAAGCTTGGTAAAAAAAGAGGTTTTGGATTTTTCTAAACCTTTGTCTAAGGTTTCCTTTTTTTCTGAAGAGAATATTTTTTTAAAAAAACTCATTTACGTCAAGGTATTTTTTGTTAGCAGTGTTTATTATTCAAAGACGGATTTGCGTTAGGGATTACTCATAACGTATCATTTTCAAATTATCGTATTCGTGAATGCTTCGCATTTGCAGCGGCATCCTTTTGCCTTTTCGGCAAAAGATATAGCGGAAAGCCCGACCTTTTTTTTAGCTACATGTTTATTTTGGAGACCTTGTAAGTTTAAAAAAGGTAACGCCCAAAACAAAATTAACCATCAAATCCTTCTAACATTCAATCAAATATAAACATAAAAAAACTGCTTTCAAATGAAAGCAGTTTTTAAAAAATATAGGGTATATATTTATTTTTTCTTTAAGAATTCGTCAACAAATTCAGGAGCAGTCACAGTTTCAACGAACTGGTAAGCGCCTGTTTTTGGAGATTTAACCATTTTAATAGCTTTGGTTAATCTTTTTGATCCTGTTTGTAACGATGCTACTGATTTCTTTGCCATTGTAAATTTATTTTATAATTCCCATGTCAATGGGAATCTTCATTTATTTTATCTCTTTATGAACTGTCATACGCTTAAGGATAGGATTAAATTTCTTAATCTCCATTCTGTCTGGCGTATTCTTTTTGTTTTTCGTGGTGATGTAACGAGAAGTTCCTGGCTGACCAGATTCCTTGTGCTCGGTACATTCTAATATAACTTGTATTCTATTACCTTTCTTTGCCATTATCTTAACTTTTTAGCTTGTGGCTATTATTTTAAAAATCCTTTAGATTTTGCTTCTTTAAGTGCAGCAGCAATTCCAATTTTATTGATGGTTTTTAACGCTGATGTAGAAACTTTTAAAGTTACCCATTTATCCTCCTCAGGAATGTAAAAACGTTTTTTGATCAAATTTGCATCAAATTTACGCTTCGTTTTATTCATAGCGTGAGATACGTTGTTTCCAACCATCGCTTTTTTTCCAGTAAGTTCACAAACTCTTGACATTCTTTCTAACTTTAATTATGTTATTTAAAACAGTTTGCAAATTTAGTAAAACTTTATAATACCTACAAACTAAAATTGTTACTTTTTTAATATTTCTTTTTCTAGCATTTCAAAGGCCTTGGTCGTAGCCCTGTTTATGACTTTGTGGCGATGATTGCCAAACGTAAACCGATCTGACCATACGTTGTCCTTTGTAGCAATCGCAATAAACACTGTCCCCACCTCAGCATCAGCATCTCCCTTGGTTGGCCCAGCATTACCTGTTGTCGCAATTGCATAGTCCGTATCGAATAATTTGAGGGCTGATTTGGCCATAACCTCTGCCACTTGACTGCTGACCACCGAAAATTCCTTGATCAATTGCGCATCAATTTTCAGCACATCAATTTTTGATTGCGTGGCATAACTGACGACACTTCCTTTAAAATACTGCGATGCGCCGGCAATTGCCGTAAAAGATTCGGCTATTTTACCGCCTGTGCAGCTTTCGGCCGTGGCTACAGTTTTACCCATAGCGGTCAATTGTTGGCCAATAACAGCTTCAATGGACTCGGCACTTTCAAAGCCCACAAAGATGTCTTGAATTTGTGGTAACAACAATTCAATTTGATGTTTTATTTCCTTCTGAATTAATTGTTTGTCCATGGACTTGCCAGAAAGACGCAAACGCACGCGCCCTAAACTCGGTAAATAAGCTAATTTAATATAGGGAGGTAAACTATCCTCCCAAGCTTCAATACGCTCTGCCAAAGCACTTTCACCAAGACCATAGGTCAATAAGGTTTCATGTTGGATGTATGGAAACTGAAATCGTTTCACAAGTTTAGGAATCACTGCATCATCAATCAATCCTTTCATTTCATAAGGCACCCCTGGAAGCGAAATGAATATTTTACCATTCTTCTCGAGCCACATCCCTGGAGCACTCCCATGCATATTCATCAAAACTTCGGCTTTTGAAGGCACTAAAGCTTGATCTAAATTGATTTGCGTGGGTGTTTTAACCACAAAATCCTCCCAGATACGTTTGACATTTTCTGTGACCGCTTCATTTCTGACCAGCGTATCGTCAAAATACTTGGCAATGGTCTTTTTGGTGATATCGTCTTTGGTTGGTCCTAATCCGCCAGTAATTATGATGATATTGGCGTTTTCTTCGGCTTCTTTAAAAGCTTTTAGGATATGCGTTTCATCATCCTGGACGGAAGTGATTTGATAGACAGAAACTCCTATTTTATTAAGTTGTTTGGCGATAAATGCCGAATTGGTATCGACTATTTGACCAATAAGAATTTCATCTCCAATAGTTATAATTTCGGCTAACATCAGAGATTAAAATCGCTTTTTATTTCTTCAGCAGCTCTTTCGATAGCATCCAAAACGGTTTTCAATTGACTAGAAACGTCTTCATTTACTTTCTCATCCTTTCCCCAATCCTGAACGATAATCAAATCGTCCAAAACACCAAGTTCAAACAAATCGATAGTAGGCTTCATTTTGTGAGCGGCCTGATACGTTGTATAAAAATCTGCTTCTGCAACGG
Source organism: Gelidibacter sp. (assembly GCF_053579655.1). Taxonomy (NCBI): domain Bacteria; kingdom Pseudomonadati; phylum Bacteroidota; class Flavobacteriia; order Flavobacteriales; family Flavobacteriaceae; genus Gelidibacter; species Gelidibacter sp. The sequence goes on from NZ_JBMDWE010000045.1 coordinate 11,422, forward strand.
CTTTTTTTAGACGTGCTGCATCTTCAGGAACTTCTTCCAAGAATGCCGCCGCAATAGCCAATACAAAATCCTCATCGCCATCTGCTAATTCGCGAACACGATAAAGTTTATAGTTTACTTCCATTTACTTGATTGTTAATTTAAACATTTCGTTATTTTCAATCAATCCCCTAAGTTCATCATTCGCTTCTACTTTAGCAACTCCTGATGGCGTCCCCGTAAAGATAATGTCTCCGATCTTTAAAGTGAAATATTTTGACACATATTCTATGAGTTCGTCAATTTTCCAAAGCATAAGGCTTGTATTACCTTGCTGAACAACAGTTCCGTTTTTTTCTAAGGAAAAATTAATGGCATCAACCGACTCGAAATTGGATTTCGGCAACCATTTACCCACTACTGCAGCGCCATCAAATGCTTTAGCTTTTTCCCAAGGCAAACCCTTTTCTTTTAATTTCTGTTGCAAATCGCGCGCTGTAAAGTCGATACCAAGACCGATTTCATCATAATATTTATGCGCGAATTTTTTATCGATATGTTTTCCAACCTTAGAGATCTTGACCAAAATTTCCACTTCATGATGCACATCATTAGAAAAATCGGGAATAAAAAAAGGCTGCTTTTTCAATAAGATCGCCGTATCAGGCTTTAAGAATATAACCGGATCTGTTGGTTTATCATTAGCCAACTCCTTAATATGATCCGTATAATTACGGCCTATGCAGATGATTTTCACGCTGTATGTTTTTTATTATTATTTTTTATTTTGTTTGATTGACAAAATTAATTAGAGAATCTAGATGTCAGATTATTGCACAGAGTTACGCAGAGCGTCACGGAGTCAATCACAGAAATAGAAAAGAAATTTTCAATACCGACTGTCGACTGCCAACTGCTGACTGCTGACTAGGCTAATTTATTATTGAAATTTCTCAACTTAATTGCTGTCAACACTTTTTTGGTATATAATGGAAAATCAGCATTGAGCAACCATCCAAAATATCCAGGCTCCTCATTTAATACGTCTTCTACCCTTTTGCCTTTATGTTTCCCAAAAGAAAAACATTCTTCATTATATTTATTGAAAGTGATAAATCCGGCAAAATCAGCGAACTTTTTTCGCGAACTGAATTCGGCCAAAAACTTGGTGTCATTTTCCAATTCCTCATATCTTGCTATTTGAGCTTTCAAAACCTCATAAGTGGCTTCCGTATCTGCGGCAGCACTATGGGCATCATCCAGAGTTTTATCGCAATAAAATTTATAGGCGGCAGCTAAAGTACGCTGCTCCATCTTGTGGAAAATGGTTTGCACATCAACGGCTACGCGACCTTTCATATCAAAATCAACACCAGCACGTAACATTTCCTCCGCCAATAATGGAATATCAAATCGGTCAGAATTAAACCCTGCCAAATCTGAATCCTTAACCATCGTATAAATCTCTTTTGCCAACTCTTTAAAGGTTGGCTTGTCGGCAACATCAGCGTCACAAATTCCGTGGATTGCAGTAACCTCAGCAGGTATTGGCATTTCCGGATTTACTAACCACGTTTTCCGCTCTTCATTACCATTAGGAAAAACCTTTATTACGGCAATTTCCACGATACGATCGGTAGTGATATTAATACCTGTGGTTTCAAGATCAAAAAAACAAATGGGTTTGGTAAGATTGAGCGTCATTGTTATATATTATTGTTTGTTGTTGAGCTGTTTTTTGTTGCTTACTATTCCTGTCTTTGCTAAAGCTGTGGACTGGTAATAATTTTATATGCAAAAATAGAAAAACCTAACTAGGTTAAGGTTAGGTTTATGAATTGTTTAGGTTTTATAAGAGCCCTGACAAGTTTCGAAAAACCTGTCAGGGCTAATCAATATATTATATTTCTCTTTTCATATCCCAGCCTTCCAAATAATCCTTGACGGCTTTTACAAACTGTCCACCCAGCGCCCCATTGACCACACGATGGTCATAAGAATGGGATAGGAACATTCTGTAACGGATGCCTATAAAATCGCCTTGAGGCGTTTCTACAACAGCTGGAACTTTGCGGATCGCACCAAGTGCCAAGATTCCTACTTGTGGCTGATTGATAATTGGTGTGCCCATGATACTTCCAAAAGTACCAACATTGGTCACGGTATAGGTTCCGCCTTGGATATCGTCTGGTTTCAATTGCCCCAAACGCGCTCTGTTGGCCAAATCATTAACCTTCTTGGTCATCCCAAGAAGGTTTAACTGGTCGGCATCCTTAATAACAGGCACAATAAGATTGCCATCAGGAAGCGCCGCAGCCATACCTAAATTAATATGTTTCTTTTTGATGATTTTATCATCTTGAAGCGAAATATTCATCATTGGAAAATCGCGAAGTGCCTTTGCAACGGCTTCCATGAAAATTGGTGTAAACGTCAAACTTTCGCCTTCACGATTTGCAAATTCATTTTTATGCTTATTGCGCCAGTTCCATATATTGGTTACATCGGCCTCAATAAAACTTTGTACGTGAGCCGACCTTTGAATCGATTCCACCATATGATGCGCAATCAATTTGCCCATTCTGGTCATCTCTATAATTTCATCGCCATCACTTCCAATGACTGGAGCAACCTGTGGTTTATCCACTGCTTTTTGTTGTGCTGGTTCTGCTACTGAAATTTCTTTCGCCGACTCAGCAGTTGGTGCTGACTTCTTATTTTCGAGATATACAATAATATCATTCTTGGTAACGCGCCCATCTTTACCTGTACCAGAAATTTGGTCCAATTCAGATTGTGGAATACCTTCTTGTTTGGCTATATTTTTAACTAATGGCGAATAAAAACGATCTTCAGTAGAAATTACTGGTGCTGCCACAGCAGTTCGTGCTGCTTCAACAGTTTGTGCTACCTGTGCAACTTCTGGAATCTCAGCTACTTCTGCTGAAGTTTCTTCTTGACTCGGCGCAGCAGGTGCTTGACCAACACTTGCATCAGTTTCGATAACAGCAATAACCTGACCTACTTTTACAACGTCATCGACCTTAAAAAGGATCTCAGTTAGGATGCCATCAACTTCACTTGGAACTTCACTATCGACCTTATCGGTTGCGATTTCCAACACTGCTTCATCAGCTTCAATCTTGTCTCCAACGTTTTTCAACCATGACGTAATTGTCGCTTCTGCTACACTTTCCCCCATTTTCGGGAGTTTCAATTCAAATTTTGCCATATTATTATTCTAATGCTAAAATTTCTATTTGCTCTTGCAAAATTAGTTAAAATTGCCATACTTCATTACACAATCCTTTATAATTTCGGAATTCATGAGGCATATATTCATTCATTATTTCACCATAAAACCACTTCCCCAGGTTGTTGTGAGCTGTCGCTACCAATTATAAAACGAGCGTTTTTAGGCAAAATCCTATAAGTCAAACCCTTGGACACATCTAAAGACACCATTTTATCAATAAGCTCCCCATAACCAATGGTATTCCCATCAAAAACCACCTGTGAAGAGGCCGTTACCTCCGCTAAATTATGAATAATTTTCACATCAAAAGGAAGTTCTTTATGTAAGTGTATATCATTTGTTATAAGGACGTGCGACTTTACTTTTTTATCTGTTGACTTAGGCATTTTCATGCATAAGCGAGAAAACCGTATGCCAAACCATATTATAACATCAAAAACAGGGTTCGATTTGAAATGCTTTTTATAAAAAATATGCATGGCGCCATAAAAGCGTTTGGTGTAGATTTTATCTTTTAAAGTACTCTCTCCTTTATAATGCAGGATCGTTGTTTTACCATAATACAGATTGTGATATCCTCTCTTTAAGACTTTATAGGAAAGATCAACATCTTCGCCATACATAAAGTAATCTTCATCAAAACCGCCGACTTCTTTATAAATCTCTTTTTTAAGAAACATGAAGGCGCCGACCAAAACATCAACTTTACCAATGGCTGAAGGCGATAAGCTATTAGCGTAATAAGAATTTGAAAAACCCAATATTTTTTTGATAGAGACTATTGGCGTCGGAATATTCCTTTTGCTTTCAGGTAAGAATTGACCACGTCCGTCAACGAGTTGACATCCCAAAATTCCCATTTTAGGGCTATTCTCGGCATAATCCAAAATCTTAGTAAATGTATCTTCGGCAACCACCGTATCAGGATTGAGAATACACAGGTATTCCCCCTTTGCCTGAGCAACTCCTATATTATTACCTTTGGAAAACCCAAAGTTTTCTTTATTTTCAATTAAAATGACCTGCGGAAAAAGCTGTTTTACCATCGCGCAACTCTCGTCAGAAGAATGATTATCTACAACGATAACTTCAGCATCCAAATCGACTAACGCCGCTTGCACGCTTTTGAGGCACAACTCCAAAAAGTAGCGCACATTATAGTTCAATATGACGACGGATAGCTTCAAAAATACATCAAGATTTTAGAGACGATTCAAAAGGGATTCGGTTCAAAATACTTCTTCCGAGGGTAACCTCATCTGTATATTCCAACTCATTTCCTACTGAGATACCTCTGGCAATTGTTGATGTAATAATTTCACAATCCTGAATTTGCTTAAAAATATAAAAGTTGGTGGTATCGCCTTCCATCGTTGAACTTAAGGCGAAAATCAACTCTTTTACATGTCCTTCTCTCACCTTCTCGACAAGGGAAACAATATTGAGATCATTGGGACCAACACCATCCATAGGAGATATTTTGCCGCCCAAAACATGGTACAAGCCTTTGAAGGAACTCGTATTTTCAATAGCCATCACATCTCTGATATCTTCCACCACACAGATGATTTCTTCAGTTCTGCGCGGATTTGAACATATCTCGCAAAGTTCGGTATCACTGATATTATGGCAACTTTTGCAAAATTTGATATCATTCCTCATATGCTGCAATGCCGAAGCCAATAAAGCTGTTTGTTCCTGAGGCTGCCGCAATAAATGCAACACCAATCGCAATGCCGTACGTTTCCCAATTCCGGGGAGTTGCGACATTTCATTAACCGCCTTTTCGAGTAGTTTTGAAGAAAATTCCATAGGGGCGAATTTACAATTTTAGTGCCTATTTTTTGGTGCTTTAACATATTCTTATTTCACATTAAAGCCCGAGATTTGCAAAAACGAAAGTTCAACACCTAAATTTACCGACAGATTTCCCAAAACATGAATTCCACGACTATTATCATTCTTATCCTTTCCTATTTTGCCATTCTCATTTTGATCTCTTTTCTTACAGGAAAAAAATCAGACAACAATACATTTTTTAAAGCAAATCAACAAGCACCTTGGTATGTTGTGGCTTTTGGAATGATTGGCGCATCGCTATCAGGAGTGACTTTTATTTCCATTCCCGGATGGATTGAATCCTCACAGTTTAGCTATATGCAAGTGGTGCTGGGTTATATTGTTGGGTATATAGTTATTGGAACCGTGTTGCTCCCTCTCTATTACAAACTGAATTTAACTTCCATTTACACGTATTTAGAGGAGCGCTTTGGAAATGCTTCGTACAAAACGGGCGCTTCATTCTTCCTAATTTCCAGAGTTGTCGGAACGAGCTTCAGACTCTTCTTAGTAGCCAACGTGCTGCAAGTCATTCTCTTTGATGATTTGGGAATCCAGTTTTGGCAAACCGTGACTTTAACGGTGTTTTTAATTTGGTTGTACACTTTTAAATCGGGCATAAAAACCATTATTTGGACGGATACCTTGCAAACCTTATTCATGTTAATCGCCATTGGGGTGACCATATTTTATGTGAGTGACGACTTAGGCATCAGCAGTGGAAACATTTTAGGCTATGTTTTGGATAGTGATCTTTCTAAAACCTTCTTTTTTGACGATTTTAAATCCAGTAATTATTTCTGGAAACAATTCATATCAGGAGCTTTTATTGCCATCGCCATGACAGGACTGGATCAGGATATGATGCAAAAAAACCTGACTTGCAAAAGTTTGAAGGATGCACAAAAGAACATGTTTTGGTTCACGATTGTGTTAACATTGGTCAATTTTGTTATTTTGAGCTTGGGCTTACTCTTAACCGTGTACGCACAGCAAAACGGCATAGACGCCCATCGCGACGAGCTTTTTCCTGTGTTGGCTAAAGAGTATTTAGGAATTGGCGTTTTTGTATTTTTCCTAATCGGATTGATTGCTGCGGCCTACAGTAGTGCAGACAGCACCTTGACCGCCTTGACCACCTCCTTTAGTATTGATATTTTGGATATTGAAAAAAAATACGATGTTGCTAAACAAATCGCCATTAGAAAGCGGATGCACATCATCATTTCCTTTGTCTTGATTTTCGTAATCATCTCCTTTAAATACCTAATCAAAGACGAAAGCGTCATTGCCAAGTTGCTTCTTTTTGCTGGCTATACCTACGGACCTTTGCTAGGACTTTATGCTTTCGGATTATTCACGACCTGGCAAATAAAAGACAAACTGGTTCCAATTATTGCCATCCTATCTCCAATTTTATCCTATATCATCAGTTTCAACAGCCTAAAATGGTTTGGATTTGATTTTGATTTTTTCATTCTGATTCTAAATGGCAGCTTGACCTTCTTCGGACTAATATTGATCCGTACTAAGCATCACTAAGGTACAGGCCATTTCAAATTCAATATTGGCCTCGCGTAAGCGTTTAAAAAACTCAGGATTTTCTGTCCCTGGATTGAAAATGACACGATCAGGTTGCAAAGCAATTAGATAGTCATAAAATGGCTCTTGTCTAGTGGCATTCATATATAAAGTGATGGAATCAACCGCCTCGTAAGGCTTCAATTCCGTATCAATCACAACTCCTTCAACGCTACCCTCTTTTAATCCAAAAGCAACAACCTCATGTCCATAGGCCACGAGTTTGCGCAGCGCCATATTGGAATAACGACTCGGATTTAGCGAAGCTCCAAACACCAATGTTTTCTTGCTTTTTTTCATGATTTCAAATATTATATTTTCCTAAAAATTAAAACAGTGTAACAATAATCAAAAGTACTCGTCTCTAGTATAACAATCAAATCAAAATTCATCAATCAAATCAAAAAATCCATCACTAATGAAATCATTATTCTTATTCTGCATTTTAATGTGCTCTACATTATTTGCACAACCGTCGGCTTCCCATGAATTAAAAGAAGGTTCTATTTCTGGAACTGTCATCGATGCCCATCTCAACCAACCACTTCCTTACGTTACCATTGTCATCAAAAACACATCCAACGCAACCATCACTGGCGCGATTACTCAAGATGACGGCAGTTTTAAAATCTCAAAATTGCCTGAAGGCCAATACTCCGTAAACATTCAATATATCGGCTACAAAACCATCACACAGCCTTTCAAAATCGGAAAAGAGGGCTATGATGTCAATTTAGGAAAGATCTTACTGGAAGAAAATATCGCGGCTTTAGATGAAGTTACCGTAGTTGCAGAAGTCTCCAGTATTCAACAGAAAGTGGATCGAAAAGTGATTACGGTTGGAAAAGACCTGACCACTTCTGGGCCGACCGCGTCCGACATTTTGAACAACATTCCTTCCGTAAGTATCGATCAGCAAACGGGAAGTTTGAGTTTACGTGGCAATCAGAATGTGCGTGTCATGGTAGACGGAAAACTATCCAATGTTCCCGTGGAGCAGCTCTTGAAACAAATTCCGTCAACCTCAATCAAGCAAATTGAATTGATCACCAATCCGTCGGCAAAATATAATCCAGAAGGCATGAGCGGCATTATTAATATCATTCTTCATAAAAACACGAATGTCGGTTTTAATGGAAACCTGAATCTTGGCTTGACCAAAGACATCCATGCGAAATTCAATAGCTCGATGGATTTGAATTACAGAAATGGCAAGTTCAATCTCTATGGGAATTATGGCAACAACATAGGCAAAAACCAAAATTACGGAACCATCGATCGACCTAATGACAATTCTCAGCAGGCTTTTGACATTTTCAACAACAACAAATCCCATCTGTTCAAATTTGGAATCGATTTTTATGCTGATGATAACAATACCATTTCCGTATTTACCAATCAAAACAGCTATGATGGTAAAGGCCTAGGCGCCGTCAGTATTTTAAGACCGAATATGGCAACTCAAGCTCAAGTTTTTAATGTTTTATCTGATAATCTATCCTCACAATACAATTTGGTGTTTAAGCATAACTTGACCAAAGAAGGCGAGAAAATCGATTTAGAGGTGGATTACAATACCTATACTGAAAATGAAGCTTCTGATTTCACATATACTAATTTTTCATTTCCTCCAAATTATATGGATTTTGTTGACACCAATCGTGAGCAAACCACCATCAACTTGGACTATGTGAATCCGCTAAGTGACAAAGCAAAATTGGAAGTTGGACTTGAAGCGCGTTTGTTTAATACGGATGTGCATTATGATTCCACAGGAAAATCCTTTAATGAAACAGGTGCCATCATCAACACTCCAAGTACAGACTTTAATTATAAAAGAGGTATTTATTCGGCTTATCTCACTTACGGAAAAACCTTTGAAAAATGGAGTTATCAAGTGGGCGCCCGTGCAGAAAGTGTTACAGATGACGCCAAAGCCATAAACTATACAGAAAACTCAAGGGAAACTATTCCTTTTAAAAACGATTATCTACAAGTGTATCCCTCCGCATTTCTGACCTATACACCAAGTGATAAAAACTCCTATCAGGCGAGTGTGAGTAGACGTGTGGATCGACCAGGTTTAGGACAAATAAACCCCATTAGAGAATGGAGCACTCCACTAACCTCTTCTTTCGGGAATACAGAATTACAACCTCAGTTTACGAATTCCATTGAATTGAATTATACAAGAAAATTAGAAAAAGGCTCCTTTACAGGCGGTGTTTTTTATCGAATTATTGAAGATGAAATTAATCAAGCGGCATTTATTGACCGTCTGGATTTGAACAAGACCATTCTAACTTATGATAATTTTGACAACACCTCTGCGTACGGCATTGAGCTGTCAAGCACCTACAAACCTGCAGACTGGTGGAATTTTAATGCGAGTTTTGATCTGTTTTCACAAACCCAAAAAGGTATTTCTGAAATTTTAAATACACCTATCGGACAAGAACCCACAGTAAATGATATAGGACTTACTGAAATTAAAGTGGATAACATAGCCTACAGTTTCAGAATGAACAATACTTTTAAAGCGACTAAGAAGCTTAGTTTTTCTCTTTTTGGCATGTACCGATCAGAAAGAGAAGGCTTACAGTTTACCAGCAAACCCATGTATTTTGTCAATACCGGTTTACGATATAACTTTTTGGATGATGCTGCCACATTCAGTTTTAATTACAATGATATTTTCAATACAATGAAGGCTCAATTTGAGAGCGACCTGCCTTATCGTCAAGTGGGACAATTCAATTGGGAAAGCAATTCCTGGAACATCGGATTATCCTATCGTTTTGGCGGTGGCAAATACCGCGCTTTACAACGAAAAAATAGAGATCAAAATGAAAAATCTGGTGGCGGTGGGATTATGTAATGAAAACTATCAATTACACAACTCACTACCAAGCAACTAAGACGATCCAGACGCTAAATATGTAACGAGAAAAAATAATGCATTAAATATTTCAACCGTTAAAGTTATGTTAATTGTAGAGTTAATGTTGGAACATTCCTATCTAAGCCCTTGTTTTATCACACCTAACTAACTATTGTCTTATTTTTAAATTGATTTGAATTAGCCTTCTACTTTTTGAAAAAAGGTATTAGCGAAGTTGGTATACCTAAAATCCGAAGTTTCGACTTCGGATTTTTCTATTTTACACACCCTTATAGTATTCCTTTTTTGGGGAATTAAAAACCCATTATAAGCATCGCTAAATTATTGAGCACTAACTTTTATGCATGAGCATAAAGGTGTTAAATCTGAAGGTTTCCCCTTCATAATCAAGCACTTTCTGTTAATTGGAAGTTAAAGTGAAAAACTGATGAAATAAAACAGGGATTATAGCGTCTGAATATATGTGATAAGTTTTCATATTTAATCAAAGTGTTAGTTAAGTTGATTAATAGCAGAGAAGCCCGGGACAGAATAATGTTTCGGGTTTTTCAATTCCTGCGAAGGCAGGAAACCTTCAGGTTCAGCGAAGCTAATCTTGTTCTTTATCTAACAATACTTTAAATAGTATAGTCAAAACAAAAATTTCCTGCGTAGGCAGGAAACTTAAGAGTTTCTATAATAAGGTCAAAATCATAAATTCAAAATAGCTTTATAAAAATTCTACTAATTCTCATCTTTTAGATCGTCATAAATATCGAGATTACCATTTTCATCATGAGATCCCTGCCTTCGCAGGGATTAAGTAACCACGCAGGGATTTTGCTACCATCTAATTACCACACTTCCCCAAGTAAATCCACTACCAAAAGCTGCCAATACCACCAAATCGCCATCTTTTATTCTACCTTCTTCCCACGCTTCTGAAAGGGCAATAGGAATGGATGCCGCTGTAGTGTTGCCATATTTTTGGATATTGTTGAACACTTGATCATCAGTTAAATCGAATTTTTTCTGAATGAATTGTGAAATCCTCAAATTAGCCTGATGTGGAATAAGGAGGTCAATCGATTCCTTCTTCAGATTGTTTTTTACCAAGCCCTCAATGATCACTTCACTGAATCTCACCACAGCATGTTTAAATACAAATTGGCCATTCATATAGGGGAAGTAGCTTAAATCGTCAGGGTTATTTTCTTCAATAATATCGGTTACCCAACGTGTGCCCATTCCTGGAGCTTCCGTGGCCAATTCCAGAGCATGTTTTCCTTCAGAATGTAGATGTGTAGACAAAATTCCTTTGGTATTGTCTTCTTCACGTGTCAACACCGCTGCTCCTGCACCATCGCCGAAAATGACGGAAATATTTCGACCTCTCGTGGTTTTATCAATTCCGTGCGATTGCAATTCGGAACCAATGACCAAGATGTTTTTGTACATCCCCGTTTTTATAAACTGATCTGCCACAGAAACCGCATACACAAATCCTGAACACTGATTACGTACATCTAAAGCGCCAATCGTCCCAATATCCAAAGCTTCTTGGATTTGAACGCCTGGGCCAGGAAAATAATAATCTGGACTCAACGTCGCAAAAATAATAAAATCAATCTCATCCTTATCTAAGCCTGAATGTGCAATCGCCCTTTTAGCAGCTGTTAACCCCATGGTAAAGGTGGTCTCCTTATCTTCTGGCTTTGCCCAACGGCGCTCTTTGATACCGGTACGTTCTTGGATCCACTCGTCATTGGTGTCGATTATCTTAGATAAATCATCATTAGTAACCACATTATCAGGAACGTAATGCCCTAAACCAATTATTTTGGAGTTATACATAAGTCAATTTGTTTAGTATTAATTTGTTTCGCAATTTAAACAATATCCACAGTATTCATAAAAATACCGATTTTAAATACTTAAGCTGGGGTAATTCGCCGCTTTTTAACATTTAATTGAGAATGCCTTCTAGGGTTTTAAGTATTTTTAGCGCTTTAACTAATTTAAAATCTATTATGAGAGCATTATTATTGAGTTTATTCTTGATGCTGTCCATATTTAGCTATGGACAAGTCAATTTATCCTATCAAAAACCGGATCAAAGTATCCTTAATCTAGCAGAAGCGCCCTTGGCCCCACGCATCAGTATGGATCGTCAAGGTGAAAACATTATTTTTCTTTATAGAAGCAATTATAAAAGCATCGACGAACTTTCAGAAACTGAATTGCGTCTCGGCGGTCTGAGAATAAATCCGGTAACGAATATTGGCAGCAGAACGACTTATTACACCGACTTTAAGATCAGAAATGGACGCGAAGGCGATCCTCAAAACATTGCAGGAATGCCAGAAGACGGTCGTTTTGCCTATTTATCCTGGTCTCCAAACCAACAATACGCTGCCTTTACCAATACCACTTCAAAAGGAGTCGAACTATGGTATATCGATGTTAAGACTAGTCAAGCAAAAAAACTGACTAACGACAATCTTAATGCTAATATGGGCCGACCTTACACGTGGTCAAAAGACAGCAAATACTTGTTGGTGCAAACGCTTCCGGCTTCAAAAAAACAATTGATCGATCCAAAAGAAGCCGTGCCTGCAGGACCAACTATATCGGTTAGCGAAGCTGGCGTAAAAGCACAAAACAGAACCTACCAAGATTTATTGACCAACCCTAATGACGAATATAATTTTGAGCAATTAGCGTTGTCTGACATTCAAAAAGTAGATCTTAACGGTAATGCGAGCAATTGGAAATCGACAGACATCTATCAAAATCTAAACTTTTCTCCTGATGGCAAATATGTGATGATCACAACCATCAACAAGCCGTTTTCTTATTTGGTACCTTATACCAGATTCCCATCGACCACTACTATTTATGATGCGAATGGTACATTGATCAAAAAAGTATTGGAAGTTCCACTTATTGAAGACTTACCTCAAGGCTTTATGGCTGAACGTACAGGAATGCGTGGTTTGAACTGGCGTAACGATCATCCGGCAACTTTGGTGTGGACGGAAGCTTTAGACGGTGGTGACCCTGCCCAGGACGTTCCGTTCAGAGATGAAGTATTTCAACAAAAAGCACCATTTACGGCTAAAAAACAATCCATTTTAAAAACTAAGGATCGTTTTGCTGGCATCCGTTGGGGTAACGAAAATACCGCAATTGCTTTTGACAGATGGTGGAATAGCAGAAATACAAGAACCTATCTGTTTGATCCTTCCAACGCAAGTAAAGCACCTAAAGTACTTTCTGACAGAAATTATCAAGATGTTTATAGCGATCCAGGAAGCTTTGTAAGCACCTTGAACGACTTTGATGAATCAGTATTAGACCTTAATGATGGGAAAGTTTATCTCATTGGCGATGGTTACAGTGCTGAAGGCAAGTTTCCGTTTATAGACGAAATGAATCTGAAGTCTCAAAAAACAGTCCGTTTATACCAATCTAAGGAAACGGATAGAGTTGAGAACATTACATCTGCATTAAATGCGAAAGCAGGAGAATTTATAGTTCAGTTGGAGTCGAAAAATGAATACCCAAACTATTATATCAGAAACATTAAAAAGCGCATCGCACTTCAGCCGTTAACGCAGTTTGAAAATCCATTCAAAAGCTTACAAGATGTGCATAAAGAAGTGATCAGCTATAAACGTGATGATGGATTGCCACTTACAGGCACCTTATATCTGCCAACCGATTATAAAAAAGGTGAAAAATACCCGATGATCATGTGGGCTTATCCTCGTGAATATAAAGACAAAAACAGTGCCGCTCAAAGCACATCCAACTCTAACGAATTTACCTATCCTTCTTATGGTTCGCCGGTATATTGGGTGACCAGAGGTTATGTGGTGTTGGATGCTGCAGCATTCCCGATTGTGGGTGAAGGCGATGACCAACCCAATGATAGCTTTATCAAGCAATTAGTGGGTAACGCCAAAGCTGCGATTGATGCTGTTGATGCGATGGGCTATATTGATCGCGACCGTGTAGCTGTTGGTGGACATTCTTATGGTGCGTTTATGACCGCCAACTTATTATCACATTCCAATTTATTTGCTGCAGGGATTGCACGAAGTGGTGCCTATAACAGAACCTTGACCCCTTTCGGATTTCAAAGTGAAGAGCGTAACTATTGGGAAGCTCCAGAAGTTTACAACACCATGTCGCCTTTTCAGAATGCGCATACGATGAAAACACCTTTATTGCTGATCCATGGTGAAGCCGATAACAATTCAGGCACCTATCCAATGCAAAGTGAGCGTTATTTCAATGCCTTAAAAGGTTTGGGCGCGCCGGTAAGATTAGTGATGTTGCCGAAAGAAAGCCATGGTTATGCCGCCAAGGAATCCATTATGCACATGCTTTGGGAACAAGATCAATGGTTGGAAACCTATGTAAAGAACAAAAAGAAAGACGCTCCTATTCAAACAAAAGAGACTCTTAAAAAATAAAGCTTATACCCAAGTTTTGAAAAAGCCGTTCTACCGCAGAATGGCTTTTTTTATGCCATCTTGTCACAAAGCTACACTTGGCATTTTTGTTGACTACTCGGATGTAATAGAAATTTAAGTTTAACTCAATAAGATTCCCACCTTCGAGGGAATGACAAAATTTATAAATTATGACAAAAGGAAGTATTAATGTTTCGGTGGAAAATATTTTTCCATTAATTAAGAAGTTCTTGTACAGTGACCACGAAATCTTTTTACGTGAGTTAGTGAGTAACGCTACGGATGCTACTTTAAAATTAAAGCATCTTACCAATATTGGCGAAGCCACTGTGGAATATGGCAATCCAATAATTGAAGTTAAAATTGATAAGGAAGGTAAAAAACTTCATATCATCGATCAAGGTTTGGGAATGACGGCTGAAGAAGTTGAAAAATACATCAACCAAATCGCTTTCTCAGGGGCTGAAGAATTCTTGGATAAATATAAAGATGCCGGAAAAGATTCAGGGATCATCGGACATTTTGGTTTAGGCTTCTACTCTGCTTTTATGGTGGCTGAAAAAGTCGAAATCATTACCAAATCTTATAAAGAAGGAACCGAAGGTGCACGTTGGACTTGTGATGGCTCGCCAGAATTCACTTTGGAGCCAGATGCCAAAACCGAGCGTGGTACAGAAATCGTGCTTCACATTGCTGAAGATTCCTTAGAGTTTTTAGAAGAATCAAGAATCCGTGAACTCTTGACCAAATACAACAAGTTCATGCCTATTCCAATTAAATTTGGAACTAAGGAAGTCAATGATCCAGACCACAAACCTGAGATTACAACAGATAAGGACGGCAAAGAAAAAACTGCCCCACCAAAGAAAATCACGGTTGACAATATCATCAACAATCCTAATCCTGCATGGACAAAACAACCAGCTGAATTAGAAGATAAGGATTACAACTCTTTTTACAGAGAATTGTATCCAATGCAATTTGAAGAGCCATTATTCCACATTCATTTGAATGTTGATTACCCTTTCAACCTGACTGGAATTTTATATTTCCCAAAAATGTCGGGCGATTTGAATATCCAAAAGGATAAAATTCAATTGTACCAAAATCAAGTATTCGTAACTGATAATGTAGAAGGTATCGTTCCAGAATTCTTGACCATGTTAAGAGGTGTGATTGATTCTCCAGACATTCCGTTGAACGTTTCACGTAGTTATTTGCAAGCAGATGGCGCTGTGAAGAAAATCTCTTCATACATCACACGTAAAGTGGCGGATAAATTGAAATCATTATTCAATGAAAACCGTGAGGATTTTGAGAAAAAATGGAATGACATCAAGATTGTGATTGAATACGGAATGCTTTCTGAAGATAAATTCTTTGAAAAAGCAGAAGCTTTCGCACTCTACCCAACAGTTGATGGTAAGTATTACACCTATCAAGAATTATTTGACAAAATTAAAGACAACCAAACGGACAAAGATGGCAAGTTGGTTATTTTATATGCCTCAAACGAAGATGCGCAACACAGTTATATTGAAGCAGCAACCGCCAAAGGTTACGAAGTTCTCTTATTAGATTCTCCAATCATCAGCCACTTGATGCAAAAACTGGAATCTACTAAAGAAAACATCACATTTGCCCGTGTGGATGCTGATCATGTTGACAATTTAATCAATAAGGACGAAACCAAAATTTCTAAATTATCTGAAGACCAACAAAAAGAATTGGAAACGATTTTAAAAGAAGCGATTCCTTCTGAAAAGTTCAT
The DNA here is from genome assembly GCF_053579655.1 of Gelidibacter sp. Taxonomy (NCBI): domain Bacteria; kingdom Pseudomonadati; phylum Bacteroidota; class Flavobacteriia; order Flavobacteriales; family Flavobacteriaceae; genus Gelidibacter; species Gelidibacter sp. The sequence continues at coordinate 27,210 of NZ_JBMDWE010000045.1, forward strand.
GGTACAATTAGAAGCTATGGATAGCGATGCATCGCCTTTCATCATCACACAACCAGAGTTTATGCGTCGTATGAAAGAGATGCAAGCTACAGGCGGTGGTGGAATGTTCGGATTGGGCAATATGCCAGAAATGTACAATTTGGTCGTTAATACGAACTCTGAATTGGTAGGCGAAATTTTAAACACCAAAACCAAGAAAAAACAAGAGCGCTTAATTTCTCAAAGCTTAGACTTGGCACGTTTGTCTCAAGGCTTATTGAAAGGAAAAGAATTGAGTGAGTTTGTGAAACGTTCTTATGAATTATTGAAATAAGAAGATTTTTGGTCGGCATTTTTTTAAATGCAGCAACCAAAAACGCACTTATAAAAATAATCAGCGCAGCTAACCATTAAAATAACAAATTCCTGAGCAGGCAGAAAACCTTTAGGTTCAGCGAAAGCTAAACTTGAGAAAGGTTCAGCGAAAGCTAAACTTGAGAAA
>NZ_JBMDWE010000046.1:0-26435 GCF_053579655.1 Gelidibacter sp.
TCTTGAGCGGAGTCAAAAGACAGGAGTGTGCCCATGAAAAAAGATATCGAAATCCCAAAAGTTGAAGGCGTATACGTTGCCGTCGTCAGTGAATACAATGACATTTATAAAACTCAAGATTGGAACGCCTATATCATCAATGACAAAGACGTGGATTTAGAGGTCGTTTTGATTGTTACCAGTGGTTATTCCGAAAAGAAAATGACGTCTATCTTCAGGAAAAAACTGGATGTACTTCCTAAGAAAAGTTATGCGAAAATTGAATTGATGCAAGAAGATATATTCGCTCTAAACAACGAATTTAAAGTGACTTTCTTTGAAGGAAATGCGATGTTTGAAAAGACGTATTTATTTCGAAAAAACACGATTAATGAGAAGGCATTACAGAATATTCCGTTGATGAAAGTTAAAGGGGTTTTGGTAAAATAGAACGCTGACCAGCCCTTCCGTTCAGGCGGGTGACGCTGACACTTATGATTTCACTGATCTTTTCGGAAACTAACTTCATTAAGTAGAACCAATATCCCTATTGGAATTTGGTACTTTCTTTTTGAAATTTTTAATCTATCAATTCTGCATCTTCGAGACTCTGTGAGAAATACTTCCCGCTCCACGCTTCAAGCTTCCAGCTTTTTTAATCCAGCCTCTCCGTCAATTTTTCAAAAGTTCGTTTTGGATCCTTTCCCTCATACAGAATCGCATAAATAGCATTAATGATTGGCAACTTGTCTTTCCGTTCGTTCTTTTCAATAAGATCGTAGGCACTTTTTGTAGCATAATAACCCTCAGCCACCATGTTCATTTCCATTTGTGCTGATTTAACCGTGTAGCCTTTGCCTATCATATTTCCGAACATTCTATTTCGCGAAAAAAGAGAATATCCTGTAACCAGTAAATCACCCAAATAGGCAGAATCATTGATGTTGCGTTTCATTTTGTGCCTTTTCTTGATAAAACGCTTCATCTCCCTGATCGCATTGCTCATCAAGACACTCTGAAAGTTATCGCCGTAGCCCAAACCATGCGCTATACCTGCGGCGATGGCGTAAATGTTTTTAAGCATGACGGCATATTCGATGCCTATAACGTCATCACTGGTAGAGGTTTTAATATAATCACTGGCCAAGTTTTTGGCTATGTCTTTTGCTTTACTTTCATCTGAACAAGCAATTGTTAAATAGGATAGACGCTCCAAGGCGACTTCTTCTGCGTGACAAGGCCCTGAAATGACTGCTATATTTTCAAGAGGCACATTATAAATATCATGAAAATGCTCGCCCACTAATTTTCCCGTTTCAGGCATGATGCCTTTAACTGCTGATACGATAATTTTATCCTTAACATCCACGGTCATTTTTTGTAATTCATCATGAATAAAAGCAGACGGAATCACGAAAATCAAGACATCAGCATATGCCGCCATCTCATTAATATCATTACTGATCTTAAGTTGCGCTGTATGAAATTCAACAGAACTCAAGTAACTAGGGTTGTGCCCCTGTTTTAACAAATGCTCTTTAATGTAAGCACTACGCATATACCAACCCACTTCTTCGAGATTCTCACATAACATTTTCACGATGGCCGTAGCCCAACTTCCGGATCCAAAAACGGCATATTTTATCGGTGCACTCATAAATAATCTTAATTTTAAGACTTTCAAAAGTACATAAAATTTCACGTTTATTCCATTTCAAAAACTTCAAGATTCACTTTTTGGCACGTGTTTTGAATTCTGGCCTATTACAATCTTTAAATTATTGGATTATGAGAAAGGCAGATGCTATTACATCTTGAAATCTAAATAGTGATTCTAGATTGTTTGCTAATTTCATCAGACTATCACTCAGTAGTTCAAACCAACATTTTAAACCAAAACTGAACCTATGAAAGCAATAAAATTACTTTTCGGATTTGCCTTAGCTGCAACCCTATTCACGTCTTGTGAAACAAACACCATTTACGAAGAGCCATCAATTTCATTAAATCAACTTTTGCACTCTTATGATTTATGGTATATTGACATTAATCAGACAGTTGGTCGTGGCGAAACTCCGTTCTTACAGATTGCTTTTACGCTATCTTTTAGGAATGGGGTGCTGTATGCCAATAACAATTTAGTTGGTTTTGGACCAAACGGACAAGGCAACGGTTATGGCATTGATGTGGGAGAATATGATGTTTATGACATGGTTTTAGATGTATATCATGATGTCGACGGTTATCAAAGTTTTGATGTGTATCAAATAAATAAGAACACTATTGAATTGTACAACCCTTTTAATAAGACCTCGTACTTTTTGCACGGGTATCAAAAATCACAATTTGATTACGACTTTGTATTTTACGATAATATCCACTATTTCCTGCAGGAATATCAAGCTTGGGAAAAAACATATGTCAGTAAAAAGGGCGTTCTGAATGAATTTGACAACGAAAATTATTTACAGTTCTTGGCTGGTGGTAATGATTCTGAATTTAGAAGCTCTAAAGACTTCAAGATTTCGAACCCAAATAACATTTATTGGGACTATACAGGTCTGTATGGCGTTGGAAATATTAGCGGAAATAAGCATCTCAAAACATTAACATTAGATTATGATTATTTTGACAATGAATTTTTCGAATTGAGCGTTATAAATGATCAGAGGATAAAATTGTACCATCCATATTCTGGTACTACATATGAGTTTACTGGTCGTGGATATATTGAATATATGAGAGGTGCGGAAGGAAAATCATCCATAGTGGACGGCAAAGTTCAGTCCTCTGAAGTACAGAAAAAACGCAAACAGAAAACTGAAAAAAAAGATAACCCTAGGGTAATCAATAGAAGCTAAATTTTGGTTGGTTATTTAGTTTCTAGAAACGCTCATCTGATTTATTTTGGATGAGCGTTCTTTTTTAACAGCATACTAGCGACCTCAATAAGTAGTTTTCAACCAGTTGTGGCAAATCACCTATCAAATCCATTGTTAACTTTGAAAAACTGACATGCAATATGGGACTATTTTCATTTATTAAAAATGCGGGGCCAAAAGTGTTTGGTTTAGGCAAAAAAGATTCAGAAGAAAATGATACTGACCAACTTAAAAAAACTGCGACCAGAAAACTAGAAGAAACGATTAAGGATTTAAAATTGCACGTTGAAAACTTAAAAATTAAAATTGATGACGACATGGCAACGGTTTTAGGAAAGGCGCAGGATCAATCAACGAAAGAAAAAGTGGTTTTGCTCATTGGCAACACCAGCGGAATAGCCTCAGTAGATGACCAAATGAGCGTGGATCACGCCGAGCCTGAAGCGCAGTTTTACACCGTCATTAAAGGAGATACTTTAGAAAAAATAGCCAAGCAGTATTACGGGAATGCGATGAGCTATCCTTTAATATTTGACGCTAATAAACCGATATTAACCAGCCCTGATAAAATATTTACAGGGCAAGTACTCCGAATTCCTATTTTTGGATAAGTAAAAAAAAAAGAGGCTGTTTTTATAAGTCATTTAATAGGGTTTGCACTTCTTCCAAGGTGTCTGGTTTTGCAATAATCTTTTTATTCTTATCCAAGATAAAATAGGTCGGGGTCATTTCAACACCATACTCATTTCCCATATAGCGTCTGGGACTTCCTGAATCGATCACATGAATAAAATTAGGATACTTTAAAATTTCTTTGTCCCAGTCCTCTGATTCTCCTTGGGTCGCATAAGCAATCACTTTTACTTTTTTGGCATCGATTTGGTCAATCGTTTTTCTGATTTCAGGGAGTTGTTGCAAACAATGTGAGCAGCCACTATTCCAAAAAATGAGCAAATAATTATCAGCTAAATTTAATTTATGTAGTGATGATGCTGTCTTTTTCCCTTTCACATCCAATGTAATTGGAAAATCTATCGCCGTAGCCCCTATTGAAGTGTTTTTATAAATGTTCAACTCCCTTGCCAAAGGAAGATCGTTTGCTTTCACGGCAAGCTTCAACAAATAAGTATCTGTAATATAATTGGCGACATTGCTCTCTTCAATCTGCGTCATATTGGTCCAAACAGCCTTTAATAACGCCATTTTTATCTCGTCATTGTCCGCTCCAATATAATTGACCAGATTATCAATTTGATGCTTGTAGAAGTCCTCCGTTGCATCGGCACTCATTCCAAAAATAAAGGCCATGACGCGATCAGTCAAAAACTCTGAACTTTGCAATAACGGATTACTGAAATCGACACTTTTTAGATAGGTGTCTTTTAAGTTTTTTGAATAGGTCGAAACATCTTCATAAGCTTTAGGAATATAAGGTCTGTTAGCTATAATGAAGACTGATGCCAAGGTACCTTTGGAAGCCAATTCAAAGCCACTCTGGGTTTCATCCAAGGTTTTGAAAATATCCTTAAATGCTGCTTTATCATCACTTTGTTGACCATAAAAATTACTGATCGCACGGTTGATCATTTCAATACTGTTCGTGTAGGAAGCCCATAACTTATTCTCATTGGACTCCTTAAATTCTAATCCATCAGTTAAGCTAAAAGTCAACTCAACATCTTCCTTGCCACTATAGATCAAATCAAAGTTGTTCTCCGCCTGTGGCACGCCATAAACAATTTTGTAAATCCCTGGAGTATCTGTGCTGTCCAATTCAATTTTAAAAAGGCCATTTTCATCCACCTTTGCTCTATCAACATAGATGGCACCCGTAGGATTTGATTTATACAAAAACGCATAGGTAAAATCTTCTGCCGGCGAAAAAGTGCCTTCAATGGTGTGTTGCGCCATCGCGATATAAGGCAAAAAAGTCAAAAGTAAAATCATTTTTTTCATACGAACACTATTTTATTTCTAATCGGAAAAGGTCTGAAACCCTTGTCATTTGTATTTCAATAATTAAGCCAAGATAGGCTGCAAGACTGCTAAAGCCTGTTTAACCGTTTTAATATGTTCAAAAGTAAGCAATAAACGCAATCCTGTTCGGGTTTGCTTTTCTTTCATTTTTGCGGCGTGTGGATGTGCTTGGATATACTGTAACACCTTAGTAAAACCAGTACTTTGATAAAATGCACTTTGCTGATCATTGATGAAATAACCAATCATTTTACCTTGTTTCATGACCACTTTTTCCAAACCAATTCTTGTGGCAACCCATTTGATCCGAACGCTGTTCAACAAATCAATGACCTGTTTTGGCATTTCTCCAAAACGATCCACAAGATCGGATTCAAACTTTTGAAGTTCGTCCTCAGTTTTAATCTCGTTAAGTCGGGTATATAAATTTAAACGTTCTGCAATATTATTTACATAATCATCTGGAAACAACAATTCAAAGTCCGTATCGATCGTGATATCCTTAACATAGTCCTTTTCTATATGTTCGTCCTGATACAAATCCTTAAACTCGTTTTCCTTTAATTCTTCAATCGCTTCATTTAAGATTTTCTGATAGGTATCAAAGCCGATATCATTGATAAATCCGCTTTGTTCGCCACCCAATAAATCGCCTGCTCCTCTAATTTCCAAATCTTTCATGGCAATGTTGAAACCACTTCCTAACTCGGTAAATTGCTCCAAGGCGGTCATACGTTTCCGTGCATCATCAGTCATCTCCGAATAATCGGGTGTGATAAAGTAGCAAAAGGCTTTCTTGTTGCTTCGTCCTACACGTCCTCGCATTTGGTGAAGATCACTCAATCCAAAATTATTCGCATTATTGATAAAAATAGTATTCGCGTTCGACACGTCCAAACCACTTTCCACAATAGTTGTGCTGACCAAAACGTCAAAATCGTTATTCATAAACCCAAGCATCAACTCTTCCAATTTCTTTCCATCGAGTTGTCCATGGCCAATCCCAATTTTAGCATCAGGCACCAAACGCTGGATTAAACCTGCAACTTCCTTAATATTTTCGATGCGATTATGGATAAAGAACACCTGTCCGCCACGTTGAATTTCATACGATATGGCATCTCGAATGGTCTCTTCACTAAATCGGACCACATGACTTTCTATAGGATAGCGATTTGGTGGTGGTGTCGTGATGACCGATAAGTCGCGCGCTGCCATCAAACTAAACTGCAACGTTCTTGGAATTGGTGTTGCGGTTAAAGTCAGGACATCGACATTGTCCTTAATAGTTTTTAATTTCTCCTTTACAGCGACACCAAATTTCTGCTCCTCATCAACAACCAGCAAACCCAAGTCTTTAAACTTTACATTTTTATTGACGAGTTGATGCGTGCCTATCACAATATCCAAATTACCACTTTCAAGACGTTCAAGCGTATCGCGTTTTTCCTTCGCGGTTCTGAATCGGTTTAAATAACTGACCGTTACTGGGAAATCTTTTAATCGTTCAGAAAACGTTCTAAAATGTTGATAGGCCAAAATTGTAGTCGGCACTAAAATTGCCACTTGTTTGCCATTGTCAACGGCCTTAAAAGCGGCTCTTATCGCGACTTCGGTTTTACCAAAACCAACATCGCCACAAATCAGTCGATCCATCGGACGTTCGCTTTCCATATCCATTTTGATATCGGCTGTTGCAGTACTTTGATCTGGTGTATCTTCATAAATAAAAGAGGCTTCCAACTCCAATTGCATAGCGCTATCGGGATTATATTGATAGCCTTTTTCCAATTTTCGTTTGGCATAAACCTGAATCAGATTAAAAGCAATCTCCTTAACTCTGGTTTTGGTTTTTTGCTTTAAGGTTTTCCAAGCGTTGCTTCCTAGTTTGTAGATTTTCGGCGGCTTGCCATCTTTTCCGTTAAACTTCGTGATTTTATGGAGCGAATGAATACTCAAATACAACACATCACGTTCCCCATAAACCAATTTGATGGCTTCTTGCTTTTTGCCTTCCACATCAATTTTCTGAAGGCCACCAAAACGTCCAATGCCATGATCAATATGCGTGACATAATCGCCAATATCAAGATTGGTCAATTCTTTTAAGGTAATCGCCTGCTTTTTAGCGTAGCCGTTTTTGAGATGGAATTTATGATATCGTTCAAAAATTTGATGATCAGTATAGCAAGTTATTTTATTGTCATGATCAATAAATCCTTGATACAATGACAAAACAATGGCTTGGTAATGGATGCCGTGCTCTAAGGTTCTACTGCGCTCGGTATTAATATCCTTAAAAATATCATGAAAACGTTTGGCTTGCTGCTCGCTTACACAAGCAATATAATTGGTGTACCCTTTATCGTGAAAGTCGTTTAAATTTTGAATGAGCAAATCAAATTGCTTATTAAAAGATGGTTGGGGTACAGTATGAAATTCAATGGTTTGGTTGCTGAGCACTGTCGAAGTACCAAATTCTACCAAAGTAAAATCGAGCAATTGACGTTTTAGCAGGTTTGAACTACAAAATAATTCTTCTGGCGAAGAGCGCTTGACTTCTGTAGAAAGCGTTTTAAAAGCTTCTTCAGCTTTTCCGAAAAAGTCGTCAATTCTTGAAAACAACAAATCTGCATTCTTAGTAAAAACAACTGTTTTTGGCGAAATATACTTTAAGAAGCTTTCTCTACTTTCATTTAAAAATTTATTTTCAACATTGGGAATGATGTTGATTTTGTTGATTTTTTCGGTGGATAATTGCGTTTCTACATCAAACGTCCGAAGGCTATCTACTTCATCGCCAAAAAACTCAATCCGGTAAGGTTCGTTGTGTGAAAATGAAAACACATCCACAATACCACCGCGGACAGAGAATTCGCCAGGTTCAGTAACAAAATCTATACGTTTAAACTGGTATTCAAACAAGACTTCGTTTACAAAATCAATCGACAAATTATCATTTAGAGAGATTTTTAAAGTATTGCGCTCCAGCTCTTTTCTGGTCACTACTTTTTCAAAAAGCGCATCCGGATAAGTGACAATAATGGCTGGTTTTTTACGAGAATTGATCCGATTTAAAACTTCAGCTCGCAAAAGCACATTGGCATTGTCCGTTTCTTCAATTTGATACGGCCGTCTGTAACTTCCAGGATAAAACAGTACGTCTTTGCTATTTACCAGCACTTCGAGATCATTCAGGTAAAACGCCGCTTCTTCTTTATCATTAAAAACTAGCAATAAAGGAAGATCTGCGGTCTTGAAAGTTTCTGCAATGACAAAACTTAATGACGACCCGATAAGACCTTTTAAATGTGTTTTACTTTGGTTTATGGAAATGGCAGCTTGCAGATCTTGCGTTTGCAAAGTCTGTGCATAAGCTTGCGAGAGATGTGATTTACTCAAGACAATTTAATTTAAGCAAATATAAAGTTTAGAATTTAGATGTAACGTATTGCAATTGTGAATTAAATCTTAAAAAGCAAATCATGAAATGCCCCTTTGCTTTTTAAAATTAAGACAAACGCCACCTAATTTTCATATCATTTTTTAGTTCCATAATGAAAAAAATCTGTAGTTTTGATAGAGATAGTATGCAAAAATTAAAACAAAATACATATGTCAATTTCAGATTTATTTGATAGCGGATTTAAAAAGCGTAATGAAGATCATTTTGCCGCCATTGTTAGAGTAGCCATGGATGATGGTGTGATATCTGACGATGAAAAAGCATTTTTAGATCGCTTAGCTCGTAATTTGGACATCAGCGAGGGAGAATATAAAAATATTCTTAAAGATTATCAATCCCATCCCATCAATCCGCCGACGTCCTATGACAATCGTTTAGAACGAATGTATGATTTGGCGCGTATGGTACACGTTGACCGTATTAAAGGCACTGGCGAGGATGTGTTGTTGAAAAAGATTGGTGTAGGGTTAGGCTTTAGGCCTGATAACGTGAAGTACATTGTGGACAAAGCATTAACCTTGGTTTCTAACGGTGTTGATTTAGATACGTTTATTGATGAAATGAAACACATGAACAGATAATTTAGACGTGTTTTCCAGGACGTAACTTAAAATTAAGAATACAGTTTCAAAATAGATTAAAACAAAAAACCAGAGTTAATAGCTCTGGTTTTTTTATGGATTAAAAAGTTCTGTTGGTCTATTAAAACCAAGTATTCCATGGAATTTTTGCAAGGACACAAATCAATGCCAAGGTGTAAAATATAGCCAACATTTTGAATTTCGGCTTAGAGGTCAATTTCTTTTTATGTTTAGAATAACCAACAGTAATAAATACTACAGCAATAATCATCATTAAAGGATGCTCCACGATGTTTGAACGCATAATCGAATTTCCCATAACTCCTTTCATTCCCAATTCGGAAATTGAGCTCAAATAAGGACCAGTAACATATAATACGATCCCAATCAGCAACTGAATGTGGAATACAATAAGTGTGAACAAGGAAATTCTGAAATCGATAGGATGGAATTCTTTGTTACCAAAAAATTTAAACAAGGCGTTTAAAGTCGCAATCACAATCATAATAAGAGCCAAATAAGCCCAATAAGAATGCAGCATTTTTACAGTTTCGAACATAGATTTTTTGTTTGATAGGTTAAAGACAAAAATAGTAATTTTAAACGTGCTTTCAGACGCCTTATTCTGAAATTTCAATCCAGCGCTTACTTTCATTCCCAAATGCATCGACTACGGTAATCACATGCTTGCCTTGTTTCGGGCGCATGGCGAACTCGTGAATGTCTTTGGTGCTGCCCAAATAGGTTTCATCCAAATACCAAAACACTTCGGTTTCCGGCTTGGAATGTGCCACTCTTAAAATGAGTTCATTGGTTTGCCCGTTAAAATCTTTGGGTAAGAAAATGCTGTTATTTTCCTTCGGATATATGAATTCCATGACCCCGGCGTTCTCTACGATGCAATCCGCTCGAAATGGAGGCAAAGGCTTATAAAACGGATTTTGAGCCTTGTAGTAATATTCCATAAGCGGCGGCAAAATAAACCATGATTTATGAACGATGTTATTCAAATCCTCACAAGACGAATTAACCTGAAACTGTTCATACCTATCCAAATGCACCAACACATGAAACGGACATGGCGGCGTTTTTAGTCCTGCTATTTGAATGAATTTCTGCTCTCTGTTTTCACAATTTGGAGAGGCTCTATAGCCTGATAGTGCGCAAATTTCCACCTCTTGCATTTCATCAAAAGGTTTTGAAAACCAATCGCTTTTTGGCAATACATCAAATACATCAAATAAAATCGGTGCTGCAGTTTGTACGCCCACCAAGCCTGGTCGGCCTTCGCCATCAGCATTACCAACCCAAACGCCCACGACATAATCTTTAGTAGTACCGATGGCCCAGCCATCTCGAAACCCGAAGCTCGTGCCTGTTTTCCAGGCAATCTGTTTGGAGCTGTCATAAAACTCCCAGTTTTCATTGCCTTCTGGCCGGTTGACTTCTTTTAAACTTTCATAAGTAAGATAAATGGAAGCGGCATCAAACAAGGTCTTTTCAGAAGATTTCTTTCCGAAATCAATCGTTTCTTCAGCTAAAAAAGTTGGTTCACAAAATTCATTTTTGAAGTATTCGCTCGACGTTTCGTTAAAGTGATTTAAGGTAGAGGATAAGGCAGCATAGCTTTTGCACAAATCCCAAAGATTACTTTCGGCACCACCAAGAATCAAGGACAGTCCATAATGATTCGCATTATGCTTTAAATCTTTCAAATGCATAGCTTTCAAATAATGATGAAACCGATCCAATCCAAATTCTTGCAACATCCTTACCGATGGGACATTTAGCGATCGCGACAGTGCACGACTTGCTGGCACTGCCCCATCATATTGCTTATCAAAATTTTCGGGGTTGTAACTTCCATATTGTGTAGGCACATCAGCCACCAAAGTGTTGGGCAATAGATCTCCAGCATCCAGCATTGCAGCATATAAAAACGGCTTCAAAATACTCCCTGTACTTCGAGGTTTGGCAATAACGTCCACGTCCTTTTCGTGCTCCTTATCTGTGGGCGTATTACCTACATACGCTATGACTTTACGGGTTCTGACATCCAACACCAGCACCGCGGCATTGTAAATCTCGTTTTGTTTTAAGCTATTGTAGCTATTGGAAACGATTCTGTTGACCTGTTCTTGAATCGGCTTTTTAATGCTGGTTTGCACATGTTTTCCAAAGTGGGTTTGTGAAACTTTTTGCAACAAATGAGGCGCAATTTGTGGTAAGGGATACGGTTTTTGTGGCAAACCCTCTGCAATCGACAATTGATAGGTTAAAGTATCAATAAGTTTTTGTTGCAGTAATTTCTCCAATAATCGGTCGCGCTTTTTGAGCAATTGCTCTTGGTTTTTTCCTGGATAAATTAAACTCGGTGCATTTGGCAAAACGGCTAAGGTCGCACTTTCTGCCCACGACAATTGTGAGGCATCTCTATTAAAATAACGCCATGACGCGGCATCCAAACCGACCACATTTCCTCCAAACGGCGCATTGCTGCTGTAATAGGAAAGAATTCTTTCTTTAGAAGCCCTAAACTCCAAGCGCGTAGCCAAAACGATTTCCTTGATTTTTTCAAAATAAGTTCTAGATTGCCCTTTTCTAGATAAACGAATGACTTGCTGCGTGATCGTACTTCCTCCTCTTTTGATACCGCCAGAACTCAAGTTTTGCTTAAATGCTTTAACAATGGAAACCGGATTGAATCCTGTATGATACTGAAAATATTCATCTTCAAATTGAAGGATGCATATTTTAAACTTTTCTGGAACCGTGTCATTTTGCGGGAAGCGCCATTGGCCATCTTGAGCTATTACGGCGCCCAAAAGTTCGTTGTTGCCACTTGTAATAACCGTTGCCGTTGGATCTTTAAACAGTTGCCTTGGTAAACAAAAATAATAGACCACCACAATTATAAAAGTTATGGCAGACTTGAACTTGTGATGTTTTATGTAGGTTATTATTTTGTTCATATGATATGAGAGACCTGACAAGTTTTGACTTGTCCGCCGAAGCTTTAGCGAAGGAGGAAAACCTGTCAGGACTGATTGTTATTTTTAAACAGGATTAACCCTTCCGTCTTTAAGCTCTATTCTGAGCTTAAAGCCACCTTCCCTTCAAAAGGGAAGGAATTTTTGACTCGGCCATATTAAGAACTTTATCACAAATTAAAATTCTCACGCTCTAAAAAAATGAACGATTTTCAAATCTAGTAACAATTTTAACTTCTCCTCCTTTGAAAGGAGGAGTGGATTCAATTCCAGAAAAGTAATTGAAGACGAGGTGGTTGTTTAACCTCTTTTTAAAATTGGCCAAACCTCTCAGGTTTTGAAAACCTGAGAGGTTTTTAACAACAGCTACGCTGAACCTAAAGGTTTCCTGCCTTTACTTCGAAAAGCTCAGCAACCACGCAGGAATTTGTTACTTTAAAACCTCAATCCATTTCCCTTTGCTTCGCACCAAAAACTCATTATCATACATCGCTTCTGCTTGCACACCTGGTAAATAATAAGTACCCAAATACGACGCATTCAACATAACCGTAAACGTCTTGGTATCATATTTCCCCTTCTTAGGTAAGTCGAAATAAAAGTTGACACGGTCGTCTCTAATATCTGTATAGCGCGCTTGACTGACAGTGGAATCTCCAAAATCAGTGAAACGCGTATTTAAGATTTCCCAACCTGACGGGAAGATTTGCGTTAACGCCACATCATTTACATCTTGATTTTTAAGATTGGTTACCTTCACTACGGCCACAAAATCCTGCCCTTGGTTAAGCTTCGAAATATCCATGACGTTTCCTTTCAAATTTTTATAAATCACTGAGACACTTAAGCCGCGCTGTTCTGAAATCTCTTTGCCAAGCGGCAACCTGCCAGAATTCAAGACGCGTACATACACGACATTGGCTTGATTATTTTTAAAGCTAAACGAATTACTGCCTTCTTTAACTGATAGTTCGCGTTGGGCGATGGCACTTTTGGTATCAATGATTTCAGACTTGCCATTAAGCGTGAATTCCACTTTTAATGCTTTTCCACCATTGGCTTCTACCATTTTTGCCATGGCCAATAAACTATAGGCGGTGGTTTGTGTACTCATCCAGCGATTGCTGGAAAGATCTTTAGCAACATCCTGTGCCAATTCACGCATTTTCGGATTCTTGGTCAATACCATCGTTTCCAAAGCCATGGCTCTGTTTCTATCGATCGAACCGTATGTATAATAGTTATACTCTTGAGGTACAAAATTGATGTTTGCAGTGCTCGAAATCTTATCACTTGCTTCCTTTTGACCTGCCAAGGCATACGCCGCTGCGAGTCGCCATTTGGCTTCATTGGAAATTTCGCTAAACTCACGCAAACGGTTCATGGCCGCCAAATCTGCACTTCCGGCCAAAGCCAAAGTATATAAACGATACGCCTGAGCTAAATCGGTATTCGCGGTTCTATAACTTGGACGCCAATCACTGGCGGCCTGTTTTTGGTAACGCAACCAGTTGTTCTTAAAGGTCAGTGGCAACACAAATCCTTTATTCTCTGCTTCCAACATAAAATGGCCAGCAAGACTGGTACTCCAATCATTGGATGCACTTTCTCCCATCCAATAACTCATACCACCACTTGGGTTTTGGTAATTCCCCAAACGCTTGACGCCACTTTCAAGATTCTTTTGGATTTCCTGTTTTTTCTGATAGGTCAGATCGAAAATATCACCCAAATACAATTGTGGAAACAATCCGGAAGTCACTTGTTCCAAACAGCCATGAGGATATTGGATCAAGAATTGTAAACGTCGGGAAAAATCCATCGGTGGCAATGTTGAAAATTCAACGGTAGCACTATTGGTTCCAACTTCGCCAAAGGTTGAGAAATCCATGGTTTTAGTCGTATTAGCTTCTAAAGTTTCATCCAATGCTTTTGAGGTAATCGGGTTGGGATTAAAAACGTCGATTTCTACTTTGTAGGTTGACTTTTCGCCATTACCACTTGCAATTACTTCAACAGTGTTGATGCCTTTTGCTTTGCTGACATCCAATTCAAAATAAGTCATTTGTTCATCTGGTCGAGCAAAAGTCAGTGATTTTGTTTTTTCTCCAACGATATATATTCCATCGCTCAGTTTTAAACTGATGCTCACATTTTTTACCTTATTTTCCATGGTAAACACAGTAACCGGCAAGGTCACTTTTTCGCCTGGACTCAATTTTCGTGGTAAACTTGCCAACACCATCAATGGTTTTTTTACTTGAACGGATTTATCAGTACTGCCATAAGCTTCGGTTTTCGCATCTCCAGCGACCACCATCGCTCTTACAGCGCCGATATAATTAGGCATTTTTATTTTATGTGATTTCTTATCGCCTGCACTTAATGTAAAAGGACCTAAATAAGTGACTACAGGTTTGAAGCGGTTGGCTTTTTTGTTTTTTCCTGCCGCAGCGTTCTCATCGCCACCAATGGCAAAAACCTGATCGATACTGCCGCTGTAAGCGCCAATGACGTCATCAAAAATATCCCAAGTTTTTACACCCAACGATTCGCGCGCGTAAAATTCATCCCAAGCATTTGGCGTTTTAAATCGGGTTAAATCTAAGAGGCCTTCTTCTACAATAGCTATGGTGTAAGTCATTGCTTTTTTATTCTTCTCGCTGACTTCAATTTTATACTCTTGCTCAGGCTGCAGCACATCGGGCATTTTAATTTCCGGTTTTAATTTAGTCGCTGGATTTTCGACCATAATCGGAATCACGCCATATAATCGGATTGGTAAATCATTGGCTGTAGTAGCATGTGGTTGTAACAACGAAATATTGACAAACACGTTAGGTGCCATTTCTGGAGTAATCGGTATTTTGACCGTGGTTTCGCCTTGCGTGGTCATGACCCATTTGTACGACAACACGTCAGAGCCATTTTCAATACTCAAAAGCGCTCTTCCTTCGGTTCCTGACGGGAATGTAATTTTAGCAGATTCGCCAACATTATAGTTTTCTTTATCCGCCGAAAAGACCAACATTTTTGCGGCTTCTTTATCTCCAGAAGGCGTGTTTTCATACCAGTTCTTATAGAAATAAGCCGTTCTACCAGTCGCATGTCCGCTTTGTGGATCTATAACTCTGATCAAGTAACGGCCGCGTTCATTTTCAGGAATGTTCAGCGTGAATTTCCCTTTCCCGTTAGCATCTGTCGTGACTTTTTTGTCCAAATAAGGCTTGTGATAACTGCTGGACACATAACTCGACAGATTATCATAAGAGGAATTCCACCACCATTGCCATTCAATTTTATAGACTTTCACTTCCAGGTTTTCACGTTTTACAGGGTTGCCTTTTGCATCGACGGTAACCACATCAAAAGTTTGGTTTTCATCTGTAAAAAAGGAACCGTAACGGTTGCCTTCTGGTGATTTCAATCCGACGAATGAACTATAAGGCGCATAGGTTTTTGTGAAAGCGTCCAATGAAAAATCGCCGCCATTTTCAAAAGCCCTAACCAAAAACTGGACGTTCAATAAGCCTGGAGCATTTTTGCCAATGTTCAACGATGTGTTGATTTTCGCTATGCCCTCTTCATTTAAAGCACCTTCAAAAACGGTCATTTCTTCTGAAGAAAACGAACGCGTCGGATCGACAAACTCATAATCCTTATAATTTTTAAAACCTTCGTAAGAGGTGCTGAATTTCGCCCTGATCTCCGCTTTTAAGTTTTTAGCAGGTGCACCATGCAGCCATTTGACATCCAATGTACCTTTTAAAGGCTCATTATTAACCAATACCTCATCTTCAAAATCAATCTTAATTTTGAGACGGTTAGGCTTAACAGTTTCTATCCGTAAACTTTTATAAAATGAAGCGCCACCTACTGAAACCTTAGCACTATAACTTCCGGTCTTATCTTCCGTATCGGTTGGGACGATAAACCGGTAGAAATTATTAAGGCCTTCCGTACTGATGTTCTTGTAAACGAGTTTACCATTCGGATCGCTAATTTCCATTTTAACAGGATGTCCTTTTGGTAATTTATTATCATTATCATTCAATATAAAGGTTAGGAATAATGAATCTCCAGGACGCCAAACGCCACGTTCACCATAGATATACCCCTTAAGTCCGCGTTGCAAACTGTTACCCGAAACGTCAAATTTACTTAAGGACAATGAATTGCCATCGTCCAATTTAATATAGGTTGTGTTTTTCCCTTTAGTGACAATGGCGAAAGTGGCGAGTTTATCAATTTTTATACTGACCAAGCCTTCACTATCGGTTGTGCCCTTTCCGATTTCCTGTTGTTGAAAATTAAACAATCGGACCATTGCCCCTCCTTCTGGTTTAGTATCCAAAATGTTAGAAACGGCAAAATAATATGAGTTATTGGCACCTTGTTTAGCAATCACACCTAAATTAGAAGCCAATAGGTTTTGTGACACGACACGATCTTCATTGTAATACGCGTCATGACAAGGATTGTTCTGCTCATTCCAATTGTAACTGTAATTTTTGTAGCTGTAAATTAAATTGTCCCAATATTCTTCCTCACGTAAATCCTCATCTTCAGTGGTGCTCTCGTTGTAATTGCCTTCATAATAATCGCCGTCGTAATAGTCATTATAATAATCGTCTTCCGATTTTTCGACACTGCTATAATTATCACAATTAAATAGTGAATATTCCTTTTTAATGCTCAATTCTACACGATAAATGGCGCCAGCGTCAGCTTTGAAAAACTTCGATAAATCAATGCTATAGGCTTTCCATCGCCCATCATTTTCAACCCCATCATTTTGCAGGGTAATGGTTTGTTTTGCAATCCGTCTACCAACACGTTTTAGGGCATATTCATTAGTAGTCTGAAAAAAATTATCCTGAAGATACTGTAACACATTATTTTCAAAAATTTTGATGATGCGGACGTCTACCGCCTTCAAGTTAACAGCTTCAAAATTGAATTTCAATTCCTCTGAATTCGGTAAAATAGTTCCATTACTAATCAACCGAACTTGTGGTTTTAATTCTTCAAAAGAAATCGTTTCAGAAAATCGCTCTTTGAGTTTGAACCCGTCGGTATTGGTGATGCCTTGAAAAATATCCACCAAAACATCGCCGACCAACTTTGAACTTGGATAGACTTTCAGAACATTGCCATCTACAATAAATTTTGGGTTTTTGGAATTTTGAAGGGTAATCAAACCGTCAAAATTTTGCTGTTTTTTTAGAGGATCAGAAAAATTGATGGACAAAAACTGTTCTGGGTTTTGAACGACTTCTAAATGGACAATGGTAAAATTGTTAACTCCAGGAATCATCACTTTGTTATCGCCGGAATTACTGGATTTAATGGCCTTTCCATTCCATTTGATTAGAATTTCGCTGTCTTCAATCAATCTGTTAATACTATCTACTTTGAATTCGAAAACCTTAGACTTTCCTACGGATTCATTCCATTGCAATTTGAGTTTTTTACCCTTTTGAGTGGCTTCCACCAGTTGCTTAGCATCTTTGATGTCGATGACGTCGGCCGATTTTAATACCGCTTCCAGATATTGCCAGTTTTTACTATAAGATTGTAAGTAATTTGTCACCACATTAAAATTAGGCGCAATCGTTTTAAATTGAAACGTATACGACCCAAATTCTTTAGGTTGATTTTTATAAATTTTGTCCAGCCTAATGGTAACCGTATATTCCGTATCTGGTTGAAGGGATTCGTCTGGTTTAAAAACTAAGGCATGCGCATTTTCCACCAATAATTTCCCCTGAATTTTAGGCTCTATTTTTACAATATTATCTTTAATCTCCTTACCAATCTCCCAACCTTCCACATCTTTCCTCAAGTTGATGATAATAGGATCAGCAATTGACACCCAGCCAGCAGTGGTATAACTGATATAATCTCTAAACTTAAATAGGTTATCAGTTTCCTCTTTGGAGCCGTCTTCCTTTTTGCAAGAAATTAAAAGGAGCACTAGGAATGCAGACGTGAAAATGTTTTTTAAGGACATAGAATTCAAGGTGTTAATTGACGTTTTTCAACTTAAGGCAAAGGTAAATTCTGGAGAATTCTGTAAAAATTAATCTTTATAAATTCCGATATTTAGATTTCCTGAAGCGTCTATGGATGCGCGATACATGCCTTCCGTATTGAATTCCATGACCATATTTCCGTTCTTATCGACGGCCACAATACCACCATCGCCACCCAAATCAGGTACTTTTTTCTGAATGACTTCCCTCGCAGCTTCTTGCAATGTCAAACCTTTATAATCCATTAATGCAGAAATATCATGAGCTACCATCGCACGAATAAAATATTCGCCCCAACCTGTACTGCTCACGGCACATGTGGCATTATTGGCATAGGTTCCCGCACCGATAATTGGTGCATCGCCAATGCGTCCCCAACGTTTATTGGTCATGCCTCCAGTGGATGTCCCTGCAGCGAGATTTCCATCTTTATCCAAAGCAACACAACCCACGGTCCCAAATTTTGAATCTTTAATTGTTGGATCGTAAAACGCTGCTTTATCTCGGGTGGCTTCATTTTCTTCAGCAGCCTTTACTTTTTGTAAGGCCTTGAAACGGCTTTCGGTATAAAAATAGGAAGGATCCACAAGTTCCAAACCCTGCTCTTTTGCAAACTGCTCCGCACCTTTTCCGGAGAGCATCACATGAGGAGAATTCTCCATCACAGCTCTTGCCAAATTAATCGGATTTTTAACGGTGGTTGTACTTGCCGAAGCGCCAGCATTCAAAGTTTTTCCATCCATGATAGAAGCGTCTAACTCGTTTTTACCTTCATTTGTAAAAACGGCACCTTTTCCGGCATTAAATAACGGCGAATTTTCTAAAACGTTAACCGTTTTTTCGACGGCATCTAAACTCGTCCCTCCATTTTTAAGAATCTCATAGCCTACGCGTATTGCTTCCTCCAATTTTTCGGTATAAGCAGCTTCATCTTCTGGTGTCATATTTTTCTTCAAAATTGTACCTGCACCGCCGTGAATCACAATGGCAAATTCATTGATTTTTTCAGAGGCAGGAGCGTCTATATTTACGCTTTCTTTAGATGAATTCTGGTCAGAATTAGTAGTGTTTTTCTCGTCTTTACATCCTAAAAACAACAGCAAGAACAAAGACAAATAAGTAAGTTTTTTCATGATAAACAGTTTGATATTAAGCTTTAAAGTTAGTATTTTTTTAAGAAGCCCCAACTTCAAAAAGCCATATAATAGTGTTATATTCGCAAACGTCAATAATTAATTAAAAAATACATACATGCAAGCAGTTGCTAAAGATTTTGGAATTGAAAAAGCCCTAAAACAATTAGGCGTAAAAGATATAAACGAAGGCACATCAACAGGCTCAAACAACTTTTCTAATGGAGCAGTTATTGAAAGCTATTCTCCAGTAGATGGGAAACTGATTGGCAAAGTAAAAACGACGACAAGAGCAGATTACGATAAAGTAATAGATGCAGCGACAAGCGCATTTAAAACTTGGAGAGATGTGCCAGCACCACAACGTGGCGAAATTGTGCGTCAATTTGGTAATAAATTAAGAGAGTTAAAAGAGCCTCTTGGGAAACTTGTTTCGTACGAGATGGGTAAATCCCTACAAGAAGGTTATGGAGAAGTCCAAGAAATGATTGATATCTGTGATTTTGCAGTCGGTTTATCTAGACAGCTAAATGGTAAAGTGATTCCTTCAGAGCGTCCAGGCCACGTGATGAGAGAGCAATGGCACCCAATTGGTGTTGTTGGTATTATTTCGGCGTTTAACTTTCCGGTTGCTGTTTGGTCTTGGAATACGGCTTTAGCTTGGATTTGTGGTGATGTTTGTGTTTGGAAAGCTTCAGAAAAAGCACCATTATGCTCTATTGCCTGTCAAAATATTATCGCAGGAATATTAAAGGAAAATAATTTACCAGAAGGAATCTCTTGTATTATAAATGGAGATTATAAAGTAGGTGAATTTATGACTAAAGATCCTAAAGTTGCTCTGATCTCTGCAACAGGTTCAACACGAATGGGCCGTATAGTCGGAACAACAGTTGCTGAGCGTTTTGGTAAATCTTTATTAGAATTAGGTGGTAATAATGCTATTATCATTACACCAACTGCAGATTTAAAAGTGGTGGTTCCTGGTGCTGTTTTTGGTGCTGTTGGTACCGCAGGGCAACGTTGTACCTCAACTCGTCGATTAATTATCCACGAATCTGTTTATGATAAAGTAAGAGACGCGATTGTTGGTGCTTATGGCCAAATAAAAATTGGAAATCCTTTAGATGAAAACAATCATGTTGGGCCATTAATTGACAAAGATGCTGTCAACACGTATTTAGCAGCTATTGAAAAAGCAAAAGCTGAAGGCGGAAAAGTTCTTGTTGAAGGCGGTGTTTTAGAAGGAGAAGGTTTTGAAAGCGGTTGTTATGTTAAGCCGGCAATTATTGAAGCTGAAAATCATTTTGAAATTGTACAGCACGAAACTTTTGCTCCAATTTTATATGTCATGAAATATTCTGGTGAAGTCGAAAATGCCATCGAACAACAAAATGGCGTGGTTCAAGGTTTATCTTCTTCGATTATGACCAACGAATTGAAAGAAGCAGAGAAATTCTTGTCTTATGCAGGTTCAGATTGCGGTATTGCAAACGTTAATATCGGAACTTCTGGTGCTGAGATTGGTGGAGCCTTTGGTGGTGAAAAAGAAACTGGTGGCGGACGTGAGTCTGGCTCTGATGCATGGAAAGTATATATGCGTCGCCAAACCAATACGGTTAATTACTCAGACCAATTGCCATTGGCGCAAGGAATTAAGTTTGACCTTTAAAAAGTATTTATTTATAATTTTAGAAAAGCCTTTTTCAATAGAAGAAGGCTTTTTTTATAAGAAAAAACTTAGGACTAAGGTATAACATCAAGCAGACAGACGTTCCGAAAGTGTTTTAAAGATCTGTTACATTCGCGACATTTATAGTCAATCTTTACGTAGTCATTTTTCAGATCACGAGTAAATTCGTGAAAATTAGTGTCGAAATTTTCAGAAGGTAAAGTGAGATTCACTAAATCACACACTTGCGTAACTATGTGCAGATAGAGGTTTAACCTAATTTGACATCAATAAACATATCATCTCTATTGCACCTCCTTTATCAGATAGATATACACCGGAAAGTGATCACTAAAGCCTCCAGTAAAACCGCCATCTGCAAAACTTCGAAACGGATAGCCTTTCCAACGGCCTCGTTTAGTGACCAAATAGTTTTTATTAAAAATAAAGGCTTTGTAGAATTGAAATGAAGTGTAATCCTTCTCCAAAAAAGGCTGGGTCATCATGATTTGATCAAACAAACTCCACGCATCGCGATAGGCATTGGTGCCCAAACCACTTTTATAAAAATTTTCATAAGGATTGTAAATGCCTTTTAATCCGACCTCTTCTTTTTTAGCCTTCGCCTTCAAAACATCTTTAACGCTGGCATTTATGGGGTCGTCATTTAAATCGCCCATGATGATAATTTTGGCATAGGGGTCGATGATTTGCAAAGAGTCGATGATTTTTTTATTGAGTTTTGCTGCGCCAACACGCTTACTTCGGCTGCGTTCTTCGCCACCACTTCGCGAAGGCCAATGGTTGACAATAATATGAATCAAATCGCCATCCAATTTACCGGTCACTAAAAGTTGATCTCTTGTATGAACACGTTTCCTGGTCATATCATCATAAATATACAAGGTATGACTGCTGGAAGAAATCGGCTGAAATAAGGCCTTTTGATAAATCATGCCCACGTCAATGCCACGATTGTCGGGAGAATCGTAATGGATAATCCCATAATTTTTTCCAACTAATAATGGATCATTGACCACATCAACCAAAACACTCCTATTTTCAATTTCTGCTACACCTAATATCGCCGGAGCATTACCCGCGTCGTCCGTACCAATATCCGCAATAACCCGTGCCATATTATGAACCTTCTTTTTATACACTTCCGATCGTCCTGTATTTAGCTCCATAATCGGACTGGCTTCGTCAAATTTGGTAGGATCATTTATGGTATCAAATAAATTTTCCAAATTATAAAAGGCGACGGTATGGATCTTAAATTTTTTGGCTTCTTGACACCAAAGATTCGAAACCAACAGAAAAAAGATAGCCGTTATTAGTGAGTTTCGGAATTTCATTCTTTAGATATTAATTGTGTTCATTCTAAATTCAATCTCAAATGTAAATCATTATAATAAATAATGTAGCTTTGAGAGACTTAAATAACTAGTAATTAATTTATTACATAATTTCCACAATAAAACAAACCAATTATACTTGACTGATAGAAAGCAATGAATTAACCAAAACAATAAGTTAAACAGATGAAAAAAAGCTCTACTATTTTCTTATTTGGATTTTTTTCTGTCTTTACTGCCGCGGCTCAAGAAACTGTTGTAAAAGGAAGTGTTATTGATGGGATGAACCATGAGCCCATTCCAAATGTCACGATTACCATTGAAGAAACGCTGCAAACTTCACAAACCGATGCTGAAGGTAAATTCAGCTTTACGTCCAATGTTCCACTAGGAGAACACATCCTGAAGGTTGAAAAAAGAGGTTATATTACCAAACGCTTCCCAATCATTATAAACGAAGGACAAACCTTAGAGATCAGCGACATGATGCTCGATATCAACGTTGCAGATTCTATCGACTTATACACTATCACTTTGTCAGATGATGAATTAAATGATGATACCACTGGCGGCGCAGATAATATTTCGGGACTTTTACAATCTTCACAAGATGTTTTCCAACGGACGGTTGCGTTTGAATTTAGCTCTTCGTTTTTTAATATGAGAGGTCTTGACTCAGAAAATGCATCAGTTTTGATTAATGGGATTGAAATGAACAAGCTATACAATGGCAGACCGCAGTGGAATAATTGGGGCGGTTTAAATGATGTGTTCAGAAACCAAGAGCTGGCAACTAATTTAAGTCCTTCAAACTTCACTTTTGGAGGTGCTTTAGGATCGACTAATACCGACACCAGAGCCTCAGAATATAGAAAAGGCGGTCGTATAACTTATTCGCTATCGGACAGAAGTTATACCAATCGGGCTATTGGAAGTTATGCAACTGGGCTTATGGAAGGCGGCTGGGCCATAGCTATCGCCGCTGGAAAACGTTGGGGAGAGGAAGGCTATCAGGACGCTACTTTTTATGATTCCAATGCGTTTTTTGCATCTGTTGAAAAGAAAATAAATGAGCAACACAGCTTTAATTTTACTGGGATTTACGCACCAAACCGAAGAGGGAAATCATCTCCAAACACACAAGAAATCTATGATTTAAAAGGCATTAAATACAACGAGTATTGGGGCTATCAAAATGGCGAAAAACGCAACTCACGTGTCAAAGAAGTAAATGAACCCATATTGATGTTGAATTATTATTGGAAACTCAGCAACAAAACAACCTTGCAGACTAATTTGGGGTACCAATTCGGCAAAACTGGAAACAGTCGTTTGGATTATCCTGGTGGCGCCAATCCAAGTGCTGCCTATTATCAAAAATTGCCAAGTTATGCGCTGGCTGATCCAAAAAGCCCTGATTACGCCAAAGCTTATCAATTGGAGCAAAACTTTTTAAAAGATGGTCAAATTGATTGGAATAGAATATATGACGCTAATATGACCAACAACATAAGTGGTTTAAACGCAGCTTATGCCTTATATGAAGATCGAAACGATGATACGCAACTAACCGGAAACACGATTCTCACTTCGGATATTACAGACCATATCACGATCAACAGCTCTATCAACTATCGCCATTTAAAATCGGAGAATTTTGCTCAGATCAAGGATTTATTGGGAGCAATAGGCGTTTTGAATGTCGATTCTTTTGATAACATTCAATACGATTTACAAAATCCTAATCGTATTGTTGGCGAAGGCGATCGTTTTAGATACAACTACATTCTTTATGCTCAAGTAATTTCTGGATTTGCTCAGGCACAATTCAAATATAACAAAGTCGATTTCTTTGCCGCTTTAAACATTTCAAATACGACGTATCAACGGGAAGGCCTTTATCAACATGAAATCTATGCCAATAATTCCCTTGGAAAAGGCGAAAAATTAAGCTTTACAGGTTTTGGCGCCAAAGGTGGATTAACTTATAAAATCACTGGAAAACACTTGCTAAATTTCAATGCAGGATATATCTCAAAAGCACCTTCTCTTAGAAATACCTATTCCAATTCCAGAGAAAATCACAATGTGGTTAAAAATATTACTGAAGAAAAAATAACGTCGGTTGATGCGAGTTATATTTTTCGCTCTTCTATTGTAAAAGCAAAATTGACAGGTTATTATTCGAAAATTGAAGACGCTAATGAAATTTCCTTCTATTATGCTGATGGATTGAGCAGTTTTGAAATCTCAGAAAACCAAACCTCTGCTTTTGTTCAAGAAATTTTGCATGGCATTGACAAAACAAATTTTGGTGCTGAATTCGGCATGGAAGCACAAGTAACTCCAACCATAAAATTAAAAGGTGTAGCGGCTTTGGGGCAATATACCTATGCCAACAATCCGAATTTATATTTAACCTCCTCAAGCTTTACCAATGTTAACGGCCTTGATTTTGGGCAGGCCATTTTAAAGAACTATAGACTTGCCGGTGGCCCTCAAACAGCCTATTCCTTAGGTTTTGAATATCGTGATCCAGATTACTGGTGGTTTGGTGCTACGGCAAATATTTTTGACAACACTTATGTAGATATCAGTCCGTTGATAAGAACACGCAACTTTTATGCTGATGCCGATGGTTTACCATTTAATGATTATGATCCTGAGTTGGCCCGACAGCTTTTAAAGCAAGAAAAATTTGATGATTACATGATAGTGAATCTTGTTGGCGGAAAATCATGGAAAATTAACAGCTATTTCGTTGGCTTTTTTGCGAGCATCAACAACGTCTTGGACGTCGCCTACAAAACCGGTGGCTTTGAGCAAGGTCGGAATGCGAATTATAGAACATTAAAAAAAGACGCCAGCAATGATATCCCAGTATTTGGGTCAAAATATTGGTATGGACGTGGTGCAACTTACTTTTTAAACGGTTACATCAGATTTTAAAAACGTGTTGCCATCCGCATAAAATAAAAAGCAGTTAGGAATCAAAAACAATAAGGCTATGATCAAAACAAATAAATTTTTAGCATTTCTTATGATCTCAGCACTGACCATCGCCAATATCTCATGCGTGCAAAGTGATGATTTTAGTGTTCCTGATAATTTAGGTGCTGAAGAAAACAAAGCTTTGGACGCGCTTTTATCACGTGGTGCTACTGAAGTTTCCATGGCAGAATTGAAATTGAAATACGCCAACAATTATAAAAAACCGGTATTAATTGACACTGATGTTTATATAAAAGCCTACATCAGTTCTTCAGATAAAGAAGGTAGTTTTTTTAAAGAAGTATTTCTACAGGATGCACCCGAAAACCCTACAGCGGGCATCAAAATCATCCTCAATCAAGTGGATATTTATAATCAATTTAATTGGGGGAGAGAAGTCTATATTCAATTAAAAGGTCTTTATATTGGCGAGGAACGTGTTGGAAATGGGATGATAACCATTGGTGGTAATACGTCTACCGATCAATACGGAACTACCGTTCAACGATTGACCGAAAACCAACGTGCACGACACCTACTTCGTTCTCAAAACTCGATGAAGTTAGTTCCGCTGAATCTTAAATTCTCCGACGTTAATATAGGCCATTTAGGGATTTATGTACAATTCAATGCCGTGGAATTTCTGGATGATTTAGTGGGCAAACGGTATTTTGACCCAGCTCAGGATTTTGATACGCTCTGGGCAATGCAAGCGTGTTCAAACGATATTGGGTATTCCTATTTTAACTTGGAAACGAGTTCTTTCGCCGCATTTAAGGAGGCACTACTTCCCACTGGAAATGGGACAATTAAGGGAATTATCTCAAAAACTTTTGATGGCAGCGCCCTAGTTCTGGTCTTGAATGACTTGGAGAGCATTAACATGACCGAAAGTAGATGTACGCCCATGAGCATTGAAAATTATAACATCGTATTTAAAGAGGATTTTCAATCGGCCGTTGACGATACCAATATAAACAAAGAAGGTTGGACCAATTTTGCCCAAACGGGGAAAGTCATTTGGAAAACTCAGGTTACTGACGAAAATAAATTTGCTGAGTTCAATCCTATGGGTTCCGGAAATACGTCAAACATTGGATGGCTCATTATACCAGGTTATAATAAAAATTCCAAATCGTATGCCTATTTAAACTTTAAGGCCGCTCAATACCAAGTGAGATCTTCCACCAATACATTGGAAGTGCTAATCTCACAAGATTATGATGGCGCCAATGTGATGGCCGCAACTTGGCAACCTTTAGAGGCTACTTTACCTTCACAAAATAGCCACTCTCACGAATTTATAGATTCCGGTTTAATTGATTTATCATCTTATGAAGGAATGTTGTACATTGCCTTCAAAGTGACTGG
>NZ_JBMDWE010000047.1:0-25986 GCF_053579655.1 Gelidibacter sp.
CAAGGCTTTATGGTTACCGATTGGGGTTCAATTAATGAAATGATTACCCATAGATATGCAAAAGATCGTCGTAATGCTGCAGAAATAGCCATAAATGCTGGCGCTGATATGGATATGGAATCCTATGCTTATGTGAATGAATTAGCGAGTCTTGTCAAAGATGGCAAGGTTGATGAACGCCTGATTGACGATGCCGTAAAACGAATTTTAAGAGTGAAATTTGAACTTGGCCTTTTTGATGATCCGTATAAATATTGCAATGAAACGGTCGAAAAGGAAGTCATCGGTAGCAAGACAATTATGGATGCGGTATTGGACGTCGCCAAAAAATCGATCGTGCTTTTAAAGAATGAAAACAATCTGTTGCCATTAAAAAAACAAGGGCAGAAAATTGCCATCATAGGCGCCTTGGCAAATGACAAAACAAGTCCCTTAGGCAGTTGGCGTATTGCCGCCGATGATGGGACGGCAGTTTCTGTCTTGGAAGGAATGAAAGCCTATAAAGGAAACACCATAACTTATGAAAAAGGTGCCAATGTGGTGACAGGCGAAACTGTTTTTCCTAAAGAACTGACGATTAACGTTACGGACAAAAGTGGATTTGCTTCAGCCATAGCAGCGGCAAAAAAAGCAGACGTGGTGGTCATGGTTTTAGGCGAACACGGTTTGCATTCTGGAGAAGGTCGCAGCCGTTCAGAAATTGGATTGCCGGGAGTGCAACAGGAATTGCTGGAAGCCATTTATAAAGCAAATAAAAACATTGTATTGGTGCTTAATAATGGCAGACCGTTAACCATTGATTGGGCCCATGAACATATTCCCGCCATTGTAGAAGCCTGGCAATTGGGCACTCAAAGTGGTCATGCCATTGCGCAAGTGCTTTATGGCGATTATAATCCGAGTGGGAAATTGCCCATGACGTTTCCACGGAATGTAGGTCAAGTACCCATTTATTACAATCATAAAAGTACCGGGCGACCAACTTTGCAAGAGCCAGGCTCTGTGTTTTGGTCGCATTATTCCGATGTTAGCAATACACCACTGTATCCTTTTGGGTATGGTTTGAGCTATACCTCGTTTTCGTACACTGACCTAAAAGTAAATACCATTTCTAACCACACCGTTGAGGTGTCAGTAAAATTGACCAATACAGGGAAAGTTAAAGGTAAAGAAGTCGTGCAGCTATATTTGCGTGATGAATTTGCGAGCGTCACACGACCTGTAAAAGAATTAAAAGGTTTTGAAATGGTGGAGTTGAATCCGAAGGAAAGCAAAATCGTCACTTTTAAATTATCTGAAGCTGAATTGGGCTTTTATGACAACGATGGGAAATTCAATGTTGAACCGGGAACCTTCAGTGTTTTTGTCGGCGGAAGTTCCGATGCTACCTTAACCGCTCAATTTGAAATCCCATGAATACATTAAGAGTTTTTTGCTTCAGTTGTTTTTTAGTGTTTACCTCTTCCAATTCGCAAGAGCTGATCCTTGAAGAGCATTTCAGTGGCAATCGATTGGATGAAACCGTCTGGAATTATGAATTGGGCAATGGTTGTCCAGATTTGTGTGGCTGGGGAAATAATGAAAGACAGATTTATACTAAGGATAATGTGGCTATAAAAGATGGGAATTTGGTATTAACAGCAGCTTTTAATGGAAAGAATTATACCTCAGGAAAAATCAATACCAAAAATAAAATAGAATTTAAATACGGTACGGTTGAGGTTCGCGCAAAATTACCAACAGGTCAAGGCGTTTGGCCTGCCATTTGGATTTTGGGAACTAATATTTCAGAAGTAGGATGGCCTAAAGCTGGCGAAATTGACATTATGGAATATGTCGGTAAAAATCCGCACGAAATCCATACCACCCTTCATACATCGGATAGTTATGGCGAATCCAAAAACACCAAAATCACAACGATTCCCTCTATTGAAGCGGGCTTTCATGTCTATAAAGCAGATTGGACCAAGGATTTTATAAAATTTTATATTGATGAGGTTTTGGTGTATACGTTTTCTCCAGAGCTCAAAAATGAAGAGACTTGGCCTTTTGATCAACCTTTTTATCTCCTCCTTAACTTTGCGGTCGGCGGCAATTTTGGTGGGCCGCAAGTGGACGATTCTATTTTTCCTCAAGAGTTTCTTATCGATTACGTGAAAATTTATAAACCTAAAAAATGATGGGGTTTAACATTTCTAAAGAAAAAAATGAGGTGACACCCAGAGCTGTTAAAAAATTACCTAACCACATTGTATGATAAATAAAGAGTGTACTTTTATCAAGTCACTCTTTTTTTTAATTTCAATGATCAATGGTAACACTTAAACAACTAGCCGAACAATTAAACGTTTCTGTATCAACAGTTTCTAAAGCATTGCACAATAGCGAAGAAATCAGTAAAGATACCATTCAACGCGTTCAGGAGTTGGCCAAACATCTCAATTACCGTCCCAATAGAATGGCATTGAGCCTTAAAAGCAACAAAACAAAAACTTTGGGTGTTATTATACCTAGCATTCTCAATCATTTTTTTGCCAAGGCCCTTTATGCCATCGAGACGGAAGCTTCAAAACAGGGGTATAATATTATCACTTGTGTTTCCAGTGAAATGCTATCCAAAGAAAAGAATAGCCTTCAATTATTATCCAATGGGAGTGTGGATGGTTTTATTATGTCCTTGGCAGAAGAAACCCAAGTCAAAAACAAAACCGAACATATTGCGGTACTGTTGAAGCAGAACATTCCAGTGGTTTTATTTGATAGAGTTGCCGATGATATCGAATGTGATAAGGTCATTATCGATGATTTTGGAGCGGCTTATGAAGCGACCAAACATTTGTTGGATGAAGGACGACAGTACATCGTGCTCATTAGTGAAATTGAAGAATTAAGCGTTGGAAAATTAAGAACCAACGGGTATCTCAAAGCCTTGTCAGAAGCTTCAAACTATACAGAAGAGCCTGTGGTTATCTCTGTAACTAAGGATGATGATTTGGAAGCCGTCATCGACACGCTATTTGCTGCCAACAAAAAAGTGGATGGCATTTTATCTATTGATAACACCTCTGGTGTTGTGGCACTGCATAAAGCTCTTAAAAAAGGATATCAGGTACCTGAAAATCTATCGATCATTGGGTTTTCTGACGATAATGTATTAGCGTTTACAGATCCTAAATTGTCTACAATTTCCCAACATACTTTTGAGATTGGCCAAGCTGCGGTAAAGTTGCTGATTGACAGACTCAATAAAAAGTCATCGCCAAGTCCTATTATTAAAACCATCAAGACCAAGTTGATTTTAAGAGGAACTACGAAATAGGAGACTATAAATTTAATCACTATTGTCCGGAAAAGAATTAAGACCGCTCCGCTGATAGAATCAAGAACAAAGACTAAACACATAATTAATTAAAAATATGGACCTTGAAATTCAAAGTTAGAATGGATTATGATGTTTTAGAAATAGTTTTCAAAAACCTCGAAATGAAGCAGATTGAGGATCAAAAACATTTAAAGACCTTTATTTATCACTATTCTTAGTAGATCAGCGCAACTTTAATCGGACAACAATGAAATTTAATGTTTTACTTCGGATTTTTGAAGATCAAAATTTTTATTATACGTGATTATTTCCGAAAATGATGCATCTAAATCTTGCAATTACGAACAGAATAACGCTTCAGTTTTACATCTGAAATTTATATTTTAACACTAAAACAGATTTGAGTTCGATAAAATAAGTTGATGATTCCATTTTCTTTTTAAACGTTTTTTAAATTAGATATCCTAGTTATTACGATGTTGCGTAACTTTATGAAAAACCTTGTCCAATGAAAAGATATATCCAAACCCTCGGCATTATAGGTCTTCTATTTTTTTCCTCCTGTAAATCTGATACAGAAAATCAGATCGCTAATAGCGATCCAGGTCAACCTGTGAAAGTCCATGCAGATACGGTAATGACTGCTATTGGAGAATTGATTCTTCCGGCGCCCTATGCCACGGAATCTGTGGCTAATGTAAGCCACATGGAGCCTTGGCCGAAAAACACGCTTCCGAAAGCCCCTGAAGGTTTTACGGTAACCAAATATGCCGATGGTTTTGATAATCCGCGGTGGTCCTATTATGCGCCTAATGGCGATTTGTTTGTGAGTGAAGCTTCCACAGGAAAAAAAACGGGAAAAATCACTGTATTGCGGGATCGGAATAACGATGGCAAATTTGAAGTTCGCGAAACTTTTCTTGAAAATTTACATCAACCGTTTGGAATGTTGGTTATCGATAATTTCTTTTATGTGGCCAATACTGACGGACTTTATAAATATCCGTATAAAACAGATCAGACCTCATTAAAAGGTGTTGAAGGTCAAAAAATTGTCGATTTGCCTGCAGGTGGTTATAATAATCATTGGACACGAAATATCATTACGAACAAGGCCAAGGATAAAATTTATATTTCGGTAGGTTCATCAAGTAATGTTGGAGAACATGGCATGGAAGAAGAAAACCGTCGCGCCGATATTTTGGTCGTTAATTTAGATGGCTCTAATGAAAAGGTTTACGCGAGTGGTTTGAGAAATCCTGTAGGCATGGATTGGAATCCTGTTACGGACGATTTGTGGACTGCTGTTAATGAGCGCGATGAACTGGGAAATGATTTGGTGCCAGATTATGCAACGAGCGTCAAGGAAGGTGGATTTTATGGGTGGCCTTATTCTTATTTTGGTCAAATTGAAGATCCACGTTTAAAAGGAAAAGCGCCGGCTGGTTTAATAGAAAAAGCAATTATCCCTGATGTTCCCTTAGGTTCGCACACGGCTTCTTTAGGATTTACTTTTTATAATGCCACTGCATTCCCTGAAAAATATAGAAATGGCGCTTTTGTAGGGCAGCACGGCTCGTGGAACCGCTCCGTTTTGGCGGGCTATAAAGTGGCGTTTATACCTTTTGAAAATGGAAAACCAAAACCACCAGAAGATTTCTTAACCGGTTTTATTGCAGATTTGGATAGCTCAGAGGTTTATGGACGGCCTGTTGCGGTGACCGTTAGTCCGCAAGGGGATTTATTAGTGAATGATGATGCTGGTAATGTCATTTGGAAAGTGAGTTATAAGATAAAATAAAAAGTATGAAATTTTTAAATTTTCAAGCGGTTATGATATTCATAACCGTTTTTATTAATATGCTCCAAGCACAGAATGTAGAAGGAGTAGTGAAGTCTCAACAAGGTATTCCTATTCCAGGGGTGGCCATAATTATTCGAAATCAGATCGTTTCTAAAACCGATGATGAAGGCGTATTTGTACTTCCAAAGCAATTTAATCTTCCCATCAACTTTACAATGGAGCATCCCAATTATCAATCTAAAAACCAGCTGTTATCTGAAAGCTACCAAATATTTCTTCTGAAGGGCATTGCTGGGATAGAGGAACTCAATCCTATAGTGATTACCGCGCCTTCTGAAATCAAGCCTATTCTTATTGTTCCCACAAACACGATTACAGCTGAAACCCTGGAGCAACAAAGTCCTGTGATGCTTGTGGATGCCATGAACAAAATCCCTGGGGTCTTTATTCAAAGTGGCGCAATAAATACCAATCGTATCACTATAAGAGGTGTGGGATCGCGGACGCTTTATGGAACCAATAAAATTAAAGCGTATTTTAATGGGATTCCGATAACCAATGGGGTGGGAGAAACTGTTTTGGATATTTATGATGTGGAAAATTTGCAGTCCGTTGAAATTATCAAGGGGCCAAAAGCGACTTTATATGGGACGAATCTCGGAGGCACGATTTTACTAAATTCCAAGAAACCCCAAACCGGTGGATTATCCTTTCAAAATAATACCACGATAGGCTCTTTTGGCTTGTTTAAAAATAGCATCGCTTCTGGTTTTTCCGATAAGCACTTCACGATACATTTTAATTATGACCATCTTGAAGTGGATGGGTTTCGTGAGAATAGTCAATACCAGATTAATTCCTACTTTCTAAATTCGACCTATAGATTTAACGATAAAACCGAAATTTCGCTGTTGTTTAATCACTCAAATTATTTAGCTCAATTACCAAGTTCCATCGGGAAAACTGATTATTTGGAAAACCCCTCAAAAGCTGCATTTACTTGGCTAAAAGCGAAAGGTTATAAAATGGATAAACAGACGTTAGGAGGCATCAATCTCAAGCATAAATTCTCGTCTAAATTTGAGAATAGCACGAGTGTGTTTTATTCCTATTCCGATCATTACGAACCCAGACCTTTTAATATTTTGGATGAGCTTACTAAAGGCGTTGGATTGCGAAGCATTTTCACCCATACGATTGATTTTTTAGGAAGAAAAGCCATTTGGAATTTTGGCACCGAACTCTATCAAGATAAATACGACTGGAAAACTATTGAAAACCTATATGCCACCAACAATGGAAACGGGAGTTTGGAAGGCGCGTTATTGAGCAATAATCAGGAAAAGAGAAAGAACATAAATGTTTTTTCAGATATCACGCTTCCGCTAATGGAAAAGTTGACGCTTCAGTTTGGACTCAATTATAATAAAACGAACTACAATTTTAAGGATGAATTTAATCCTGAAGATGTGAATCCAAAGGCATCGCGAAATTTTGATCCGATTATCGCCCCCAATCTGAACGTGTCCTATCAGTTAAAAGCGCAATTGCAAGTTTTCGGTAATGTGAGTTATGGTTTTAATTATCCAAGCTTAGAAGAAGCGTTAACGCCGGAGGGGATTGTTAATCCGGAGATCAGTCCAGAGAAAGGTTATAACTATGAACTTGGGAGCGAGGCTTATTTTTTTCAAAAACGTTGGCATATTTTGGCTTCTTATTATATTTTGGATATCAAAGATTTGTTGGTGGCGCAAAGGGTAGGAGATGATCAATATATTGGCAGAAATGCAGGGCGTACCTTACACAAAGGCTTAGAGATTGCCACCGATTATAAATGGACGCTTACGAACGCCTTTAATATTTCGCCCTATATCAATGCCTCGTTTAATTGGCATCGTTTTAAAGATTTTGTAAACGAAGACATGGATTTTTCAGGTCATAAGCTCACTGGTGTTCCAAATTTAACCATTGCTTCTGGAGTCGCTTTAAATCTTGATAAATTTACTATGTTTATCAATCATCTGTATGTAGGAAAAATGCCGATGAATGATGCCAACAGCTTATATAGAGATGCTTACAGCGTATTGAATTTAAAGCTCAATTATTCTGGTCAACTTTTCAAAACCTTAAACTTCAAGCTCAATTTTGGTGTTAATAATCTGGCAGATACCAAATATGCCTCCTCCATTCTGATCAATGCAACAGGTTTTAATAATACGGAGCCTAGGTATTATTATCCGGGAAATCCTCGAAATTACTATGGAGGTGTGATGCTCAATTATCTTTTTTAAAAAATCAAATGACTAAAGCGTCATACTTGCCCTATAAATGTTCTGGCGGAGTTTTTAAAATAGGCTGAAAGTCTGTTGCATTCGTGAAATTTATAGTAAAAAATTTAAATCGGTATTCTCAGTCTACGAATAAGTTCGTGAAAATCCGTGAAATTCGTGTCAAAATTTTTAGAAGCTAAAGCGAGATGCACTAAAGTGCATACTTTTAACTTAATTTGAGACCAATAAAATGTAACAATTTAGATTACTGCTCGTCATATAATTACATCAATCACTAATTTAAATCACAATTATCATGCGAGAAGATAGATCATTAATCGTCATTGCCCATTTAAGCCAATTGATTACCTTATTAACTGGTTTTGGAAGTTTGATTCTGCCCTTAATCCTTTGGATAACCCAAAAGGAAAAAGTATATCAGATGGATGCCCACGGAAAAAACATTATTAACTTTCAGTTGAGTCTGATTGTTTATTGTATCATTTGTGTGCCGTTGATCCTTTTATTTGGACTGGGAATTTTAGGATTTATCCTTTTGGGGATTATGGCCATTGTATTTCCTGTAATCAATGCGATAAAAGCCAGCAATGGCGAAACACCAAGTTATCCTTTTACTTTTAATTTCCTGTGAAGACAGGAATCTTGATTATATAGTTTTAAAGGTCTAATTAGGATTTATAATTTTATGTGAATTCTTGTAAAAAAATAACTGGAATTAATTTATTTCTGTAGAATAACAAACATGTATATATCTTTTCACTTTTAATTCTATATGATAATCATCATCAATCAAAGCAAAAACGCCTACTTTTAATAGTAGGCGTTTTTTTGACGAAATCTTATTGATTTCTGTATTATGAAATTAACTCCGTTGAACCTAAAGGTTTCCTGCCTTCGCAGGAATTTGTTAGCTATTCAACATTACAGGCATAACGAGCATCGTTACGCGTTCGCCTTCGTCAAGTCCATCAACAGGCGTTAAAATACCCGCTCTGTTTGGTAAACTCATCTCCAATTGCACTTCGCTCGCGCCAAGATTGTTTAACATTTCGGTTAAGAAACGGGAGTTAAATCCGATTTGCATATCGTCGCCTTGGTAATCACAAGTCAAACGTTCTTCAGCTTTGTTGCTGTAGTCAATATCTTCTGCAGAAATATTCAACTCCGCACCCGCTATTTTCAAACGGATTTGGTGAGTGGTTTTATTGGAGAAAATGCTCACACGTCTTACAGAATTTAAAAACTGTGTTCTGTCGATCGTCAACTTGTTTGGATTTTCTTTTGGAATTACGGCTTCGTAATTAGGATATTTTCCATCGATCAAGCGACATATCAATACGGAGTTTTCAAACGTGAATTTTGCATTAGAGTCATTGTATTCAATGGTTACGGCATCGTCGCTACCCGCCAAAATACCTTTTAAAAGATTTAAAGGTTTCTTTGGCATGATAAATTCTGCTACTTGATCGGCAGCAACATCTTCACGTGTATATTTCACCAATTTATGCGCATCAGTTGCCACAAAAGTCAAACCTTCGGTTGAAAACTGAAAAAATACACCACTCATCACTGGGCGTAAATCATCATTTCCTGCGGCAAATATGGTTTTACTGATCGCTGTAGCTAAAATATCGCCCATAACCGTTGTAGTACTAGGGTTTTCAAGCGCTACTGCTTTCGGGAATTCATTGCCATCC
Organism: Gelidibacter sp.; assembly: GCF_053579655.1. Taxonomy (NCBI): domain Bacteria; kingdom Pseudomonadati; phylum Bacteroidota; class Flavobacteriia; order Flavobacteriales; family Flavobacteriaceae; genus Gelidibacter; species Gelidibacter sp. The sequence continues at coordinate 9,115 of NZ_JBMDWE010000047.1, forward strand.
ACATAAGCTAAAGCGTATTTACCATGGCTAGAGCTAATTTCAACGGTGTTGTTGTCTTCAGCCACAAAGGTTAAAGGTTGTTCAGGAAACGTTTTAAGCGTGTCTAGCAGTAATCGTGCAGGCAAAGCAATGCTTCCTGTACTTGTGCTTTCAACATCTATAATGGAGGACATAGTTGTCTCGAGATCGCTAGCAGAAACTGTAAGTTGCGAGTCATTCAGTTCAAACAAGAAATTGTCCAAGATAGGCAAGGTGTTTGAGCTATTGATGACACCTCCTAATACTTGCAATTGTTTGAGTAAATAGGTACTTGATACGATAAACTTCATGTAATTGTTTATTTTGTATGTTATATTATTAAGCAGAGCAAATATATTTGATTAAACTGATACTAGTGAATCTTAGTTATACAATTTTATCAACAGTTTGTCTATTTGCGTATTGTAATTTAGGTTTTCCTTAGATATGTTAACCGTTTGTAAATCAGTTTAAAAACTTCGATTTTGCTTGTTATTGTGTCTACGGAAATCAAAAAACAATTAACAAAACGAATGAATACCAATCCGATGGTCTTTTCTGCAATTTTCAAAACCTTAGGAACTCTCAAAGACAATCTATTTCTAAGCGTATTTTTTACGTCTCAGATAATTAAATAGAAGTCCAAACAAGACCAAAATAATGAGCGGTAAAGCAATAGTTAATAGTTGCCATTGTGTTTTGTTGGTTTCTATTTTTTGAGCATCTAAAAAGGCAATATTGATATCCTTGGTTCTGATCTCCAATAAACCATCGTCACTTAAAAGATAATTCACGGCGTTCAATAAAAATTCTTTGTTTCCAAAGCTTTGTCCAGTCCATCGGTCAAAACCCAATTCTTGAGGTTGGTTTTTAAGGATTTCATTTTTAATAATATCGCCGTCAGCAATCACAATCATTTTAGTGTCTGGGCTGATATCTTTAGTGTTGTCTAATTTAAAAGGTTTGATTCTGTCCTTATAAACCGATGTAAATTGGCCTTCCAATAACACGGCTAAATTTTGCGGGCCTTTGGTATAGGTTGAAACATCTGGTTCTTCCGTCACAACTTCTAGTCGGATTTCTTTTGGTACACCTTCTAGCTTAGTAAGTTTAGAACTTTGTAAAAGTATGGTTTTTTGTGTACTACTTTTTAAGGTGTCTATTTGGTTGGCAAAATCAAATTTCACCAAGTTTAAATTACTTGTAATAGGATGCTCCGGATTTCCAGCAGCCAAAGGAGAATAAGGCCATCTTAGCGGTTGAAATTGCGCATTGCTGCCTTCGCCCATGGCAATCGTTATGGGTGCTGAGTACATGTCATTCACAAGCACAGGATTGATGCGCACGCCATATTTAAAGAAAAAATCATTCAGGTTCAGATCGTTCATCAGGGCAATGCCACGGCCTTCATCATTGTAAAGACTGTCTTTATCCATCGCAACACTTTCGGTAAGCCATAAACTTTTTCCACCGTTCATGGTAAATTGATCCAACACCAATTTTTCATCTTCGGTAAAGGCTTGGGTCGGTTTAGCAACAATAATAAGGTCAAATTCGTTGAGCTTTTTTAGTGTGCCTTGTGGATTTGTTGCGACACTATCTAAAGTAAACGGCGCGATGAAATAATGTTCTTTTACCGATTTTAAAAAATCAGCCAAATATCTATCTTCAAGCTCGCCATTACCTTTTAGGATGGCAATCTTTTTACTTTTTTCGGTTACTAATTTTTGAAAACCTTCTGCAAAGGCATATTCCAAATGTTGAATGGAATTGCTGACCAATTCTTGTTGAGTGGATCCGATTTTATTTTTTATCAACGGAATTTTAACCGTCTGCTCATTATAACTTGCCAATGCCCAAGGGAAAATCAGTTCCTGTGAGGTTTTGCCATTGTTGATCACACTCAATTGCAAAGGTTCCAAACCACGCTGCATCAATTGCTCAATGTTATTATCACGTGCGCTTTCATCTTCCAACGGATTGATAAAATTGAACTTTATCTGATTGTTATCTAACGCAAACTCTTCCAATAATTGTTGGGTCTCATTTCTTAAGCGTCTAAACTCCGAAGGAAAATCGCCTTCTAAAAATACATCAACAATTAACGGCGATTTTACATCCTTCACAATATTCAAAGCCGATTGTGATAAGGTATAGCGTTGGTCTTGCGTCAGGTCAAAACGTTTGTAAACCTTAGTGCCCATCCAATTTAAAACCATCAGAACAACAAGGAGAACAACAATTTTGATAAGATTTGATTTATTTTTTAGCATCAGATTTTAGGTCTAATTTAAAAGTGTTCACTTTAATTACTTTATCATTCTTAAATATGATTTCCATGGCTTCCGATTTGTCATTAAAAGCTCCCGGATGTATCCCAAGTCCATAATTCCATTTATCTTGATCATAGTCATCTTTTACATCGTCCCAAGTGAGCCATTCATAAGTGCCCAAAAGTTCGTTAACGATCTCTTTCGATTTGCCAAGTAGTGTATCCGTTTCTTGGATATTATCATACATTTCATAACGAAAGCTGGGTTTATTAATAAAAACCGCTGAATCAAAATATTTTTGATGATGATAACTGCTGAAAATATTGATCATTGGATAAAACGCGTAGAAATATATAAATGGCGTCAAAATAAGACTTAGCGGAATGGCAATCCATTTGCGATCATCAATAGTTTTGATAAATAGAAATGTCAACGTAAATACGATGACGAGAAAAACAACAAGGATAGGCGTGATAATCATATTATTTTTTTTGAATATTAAATTGTGTGATTGCAATAAAAAAGAAGGATATACTAACGAAGTACAGCAAATCCCTGGTGTCCAAAACACCTCGGCTAATACTGTTGTAATGCGCTTCCATGCCAAATTGTTCAATTGGTAAAGCGCTCAAATTGGAAAGCCCTTCAAATCCGAAATAAAAGAAAAAGCATAAAAACACGGCGATGAGAAATGCTACAATTTGATTGTCAGAAAGGGTAGAGGCAAAAAGCCCGATGGCAGCGTATGCCGCTACCAAAAACAGCAGACCCAAATAAGATCCGATAATACTCCCGTAATCTAAAATATTGCCGTCAAGCTTTAAATTGTCAATCGCGAAAATATAAAGCAGTGTTGGCAATAAAGCGAGAAAGATCAATATTAAAGCGCCAAAATATTTGCCCAAAACAATTTGTAAATGGGAAATCGGTTTGGTCACTAAAAGCTCCAAAGTGCCTTGTTTTTTTTCATCAGAAAAACTGCGCATCGTCACTGCTGGTACTAGAAAAATAAGAATCCAAGGCGCCAAAAGAAAAAATGGTGCCATATCAGCAAAACCACTTTCCAGAATATTGAAATCGCCTTTAAATAACCAAAGAAAAAGTCCGCTGAGGACTAAAAACAGCCCAATTACCAAATATCCGATTGGAGAGGCAAAGAAGGCGTTGATTTCTTTTTTAAGAATAGCAAGCATATAATTAAGTTGTATATTATTTAAGTGATATCAATTTGTCGACACTCCAAGCTTCTGGTTTATCATTGAAAAACTGTTTGGTTTTTGCCCAAACGGTATTAAAAAGCTCAGAGGTACGATAATTTTCCAAATCGGACTCTTCCTTCCAATAGCTATAAGTGAAAAAAATGTTGGTATCTTGTTTATCTCGATAAAGTTCTAAAAACTCACAGCCTTCAAAATTTCTGATCAAATGCTTTTTGCTTTCAAAATAAGCCAAGAACTCATCAACTTGCGATGGCTCAAAACTCATTTTTACAATTCTTATAAACATGGTTGTTTTACTTTTTTTTTGTTAGTCCTCAGTCCTCAGTCTCAGTTGATGAACCGTAAACCACTAATCCCTTATGCCTCCGTCATCCGCATCTGTCTTCGGTCATCCGTCTTCGGTCATTTTTCAATTTTACGGTTTCAAAAAATTCACCGTCACGGTATCCCGCATTTTCAGTCCCATTAAGCTTGATGCGCTTCCCACGGTGGAAAGATCACTTTTATAAATTGCAATTTCCAAATAGTTGGACGAATTAAATACGACTAATCCGCGGCCTTCATCTTGGCGCTGGTCTTCGGGAATATCAAAATTAACAATATCGCTATATCTTACGTAAATCTCCTTGAATTTATAACTGCGCGCTGAAATTTCGAAAGGTCGTCCTTTTTGGATCTGTTCAAAAAATTTACGACGGATATTAGTGATCACATTGCCATAATTATCAATATAAATAACGCTGCCAATAATTTGAGATTTATCCTCGTTGATAAAGGGATTCAAATTTTTGATGGGTTTTATATCGCTAATCACTTTGCCGACAACTTCGAGAGTGCCGCCGCGTGCGATATGGCAAGCCACTTTTACGAAAACGTCCAAAACCGGAAAATTACTCTGTATTTTATCATGAATGTTGATTTCAACAATCTTTTCAGGAGCAATTTCATTACAAATCATACTCATAATCCCGTTATTGGCACCGATAAAGTAATGATCGTCTAATTTTACAGCAATATGTTTGTTCTCTGGATTTAATTCGGAGTCAATGCCGATCACATGTATCGACCCTTTTGGGAAACTACTATAGGCATTTTGTATAATGTATGCGGCTTCCAAAACATTGAAAGGCGAAACATCGTGCGAGATATCAACAATTTTTACCTCTTCAAGTTCACTGTAAATAGCACCTTTAATTGCACCAACAAAATGGTCTTTTTCTCCAAAATCAGTAGTTAGTGTTATGATTGCCATGTACTTTGATATATTCTTTTTTAATTGGTTACTATGAAGCTACCGCTTTAGGGTGTCTGTTGAAAAATATTTATACTTTAAATGTTTTGATGAAACTTATTATAGAATATTTCAGTTAGATTTGTAAGGTAGCATGAAAAAAATGAGACTTTTTAAGTCCGCACAAAACTAATAAAACTTAAGAGATTAATATATTAAATCCCATAGCTTTTGAATGAACTTATAATCGAATTAGAGGAAATTGCTCCAAAAGACTTTTTTGGAGATCACAATGTTAATATTGAACTTCTTAAAAAGTATTTTCCAAAATTGAAGATCGTTGCCAGAGGCAATAAAATAAAAGCTTATGGAGATGAAGATTTGCTGGAGGAATTTGACAAACGCATGACGTTGCTTACTGAGCACTTTGCCAAATACAATAGGCTTGATGAAAACGCAATTGAACGTGTTTTGACGAGCGAAAGCAGTGAGGATTATGCGACTTCCGAAAAAAGTAATGAGGTCATCGTACACGGTGTTGGAGGAAAAATAATAAAGCCCCAAACGGCCAATCAACGCAAATTGGTTGAAAGTATGCGTAAACACGATATGGTGTTTGCCATTGGTCCTGCCGGAACTGGTAAAACCTATACAGGTGTTGCCTTGGCGGTAAAAGCATTGAAAAACAAGGAAGTGAAACGAATCATTTTAACGCGTCCGGCCGTTGAAGCTGGAGAGAATCTTGGATTTCTTCCGGGAGATTTAAAAGAAAAGTTAGATCCCTATATGCAGCCACTTTATGATGCCTTAAGAGATATGATTCCGGCTGAAAAGTTAGCGCAATTCCTTGAGAATGGCGCCATTCAAATCGCACCATTAGCTTTTATGCGGGGGCGAACGTTAGATAATGCCTTTGTGATTTTAGATGAAGGACAGAACACCACCCATAACCAAATGAAAATGTTCCTGACCAGAATGGGTAAAAACGCCAAGTTTTTATTGACAGGTGATCCTGGACAGGTGGATTTGCCACGACGCACCACTTCCGGATTAAAGGAAGCGCTTTTGATTTTAAGAAATGTGGAAGGGATAGGTATTGTATATCTGGATGAAACGGATGTCATTCGTCATAAATTGGTCAGAAAAATTATTGAAGCCTATAAAGAAATTGATAGCATCGATTAAGGGAGTTCTCCAGAGTAATTTAGCAGGTGTCAGGTTAAGAAATCTGACAACAATGCAAATTATCGCCTCATATATAATTCTAGCAATCAGTGATTTGAGAGATTTAAAAGAAATTTCCCACCGTGAAGACGTAAATGGTATAGGTTTTGCACGTTGATGGCTCAACTTAAAAACTATTTAATAATGAAGAAGCTTATTTTATTATTTACGTTGTTCGTCGTAGGAACAACTTTTGCACAAGAAAACAAGACTATCAAATACGAGGATATCAGTTCGAAAAATTCATGGTTAAAAATTGGATTAAACGCAGGGGTTCCTATGGGCGATGCTAGCGATGTTTCTTCTTTTGCTCTAGGATTGGATTTGAAAGGTCAATATTTAGTAACGCCTCATTTCGGGATTGGATTAACTACAGGTTACGATCATTTTTTCGGAAAAGATGGTGTTGATGACTTCGGTATCATTCCAGCAGCAGCTTTTGCTAGATATTACTTTAAACCAAAAGGCTTATTTTTAGGCGTTGACCTTGGCTATGGATTCTTAACCAATGTTGACAACAATGCCGGTGGTCTTTATGTAAATCCTCAAATAGGATATCACAACAGAGATTGGAATTTTTATGCCTACTACCAAAATACATTTGCTGAAAATGATTTTGATATCCAAGTGCTTGGAATCGGTGCTACGTACAACCTGAGATTTTAATCTCTGATTTTAAATAATTTATAAAGAGCAGTTTTTACTGCTCTTTTTTTTGTGAACTAAACGCCATTAGCCTTACTTTTGTAATGCTTAAAATTTTTAATATTTCTACAAAAATGAATACCATCACAGACACCAATTTTAATTTTCCAGGACAAAAAAGCCTTTATAAAGGTAAGGTCAGAGAAGTTTATAATATCAATGACAATCTTTTGGTCATGGTTGCAACCGATCGTTTGAGTGCTTTTGACGTGGTAATGCCCAAGGGAATTCCTTATAAAGGACAGATTTTGAATCAAATTGCGACAAAATTTATGGCGCAAACCCAAGATTTGGTGCCGAATTGGTTAATTGCAACGCCAGATCCTAATGTGGCGGTTGGTCATTTATGTGAGCCTTATAAGGTAGAAATGGTAATTCGTGGCTATATGTCTGGTCATGCAGCCCGCGAATACAAAGCTGGTAAGCGTGTCCTTTGTGGGGTTCAACTTCCAGAAGGCATGAAAGAAAACGATAAATTTCCAGAGCCTATTATTACCCCAGCAACGAAAGCTGAAATGGGAGATCATGATGAAGATATTTCCAGAGAGGAAATCCTTAAACGTGGTATCGTGAGTGAAGCGGATTATTTGGTTTTAGAAGATTATACGCGCAAACTTTTTCAAAGAGGATCGGAAATTGCAGAAAGCAGAGGTCTGATCTTGGTGGATACCAAATATGAGTTTGGTAAAACAAAAGATGGCAAAATCGTATTAATTGATGAAATCCATACGCCAGATTCTTCGCGTTATTTTTATGCCCATGGCTATCAAGATCGTCAGGGCAATGGCGAGTTGCAAAAGCAATTATCTAAAGAGTTTGTACGCCAATGGTTGATTTCTAATGGTTTTCAAGGGTTGGAAGGACAGACTGTTCCTGAAATGAGCGATGCTTATATCGAAACGGTTTCTGATCGCTATATAGAGCTTTATGAAAAGATAATGGGCGAGCCGTTTGTGAAAGCAGATGTCAATAACATTCAGGAGCGCATCAAAACTAATGTGGAGCGCTTTTTATCAGAGCAGCATTAATCGATTGGGTCCGGTTTTTTTAACCCGAGTATTTTCCGTTTTATTAAGCGCATAAATTTTCTGAGATGTTTGTAGATAAAAGCGTTGGTTTTTCCAATATGGAACACAATCAAGCACACGGCAATCATAAACGCGATAGCTCCAAAAAAGGCTTCCCAAGGCTCTAAGGATTTATAGTAAAAATGTTTTAAACCAATTCCAGTGAAACTTCCATAGATAATGATAAAGTGGACGATATAAATGTTCAAGGTTTTTTCGCCTATTTGTGTCACTATGGACTGTTTCATGAAGCGTTCAAGCATATAGAAAAAAGTAAAATACAACATCACATTCCCTAATCGCAGAAACAAATAATTATAGTTTGCAGAACGCTCAAACAGCTCAATATTAGTAAGTTGGTACAGTTGTTGTAAAATGACCGTTGAATATTGAAGCAGAATGATGCCGCTCACTAAGAAGGCGGCAACAGTAATCTTTTTAAAGTGCTTTTTCTGAGAATTTCTAAAAAATAAGGTGGCCAAAAATCCTCCAAAGGCCACATACCCAAACCAAGGTAACATTGTAAATACAGACCCTTTGGATTTGCTCACGTAATTGGCAAATACTAGTGGAACATTTTCCAAAGTCAGATTTCGATATAAAGGTTCTGTAAGAAAGATGACGCAACCAATAATTAGCAATACGATTGATAGGATATAGCTATTTCGTCTGCACAGCAAATATATGCCAATCAATAAAAGAAGCGAAAGTCCAATGCATTGTAAGACATCTATAACCAAAAAATAGGTATCAAAACTCCCTTTTAACCAGGAGAAAAAGGGGATTCGAAGGGCGTAACCAATTAATATGAGCATTAAGCCTCGGGTAGCTCCTTTTTGAAGACGCTGCTTGTCACTGCCTTTTGCGTGCGCTTTCAATAACAAATACAGAAAGACCAATCCTGAAATCGTAAAAAACGTTGGTGCTGTAATTCCTCTAAAATAGGACCATACGGTATAGGCTACATAAGAGTCGTCTCGGTATATGGGATTTAAAAGGGTGTCCACAAAATGCCCTTGTAACATCATCAAAATGGCAAATGCCCTTACAGCATCAATAAAATAAAGTCGGGTTGCTTTCAATCAGAATTTGGCTAGTAAATGTAAATATAATGTTAAAATCCAAAATTAGTAACTTTTCGGACGATTCCTGATTTTTTCTTAGACAATCTTGAGGTTTATAAATCGAAAAGGATATCTTTAAAATCGCTAATTAAAACTAAAAAATGAATACGCTCGATTCTATCTTTGAAACCTACGCTGATTATGCTTGGGGTTTACCCTTGCTCATATTATTAATTGGAGGTGGATTATACCTATTAGTACGGTCAGAATTTTTACCCTTTCGCTATTTTTTTCATGCCTTAAATGTTTTGCGAGGTAAATATGATGATTCTGATGCACCAGGAGAAATCACACACTTTCAAGCCTTATCCACGGCGTTGGCTTCAACGATCGGGATGGGAAATATTGCCGGGGTGGCTGTAGCCATTCATATTGGAGGTCCTGGCGCTATGTTTTGGATGTGGATGAGTGCCATTGTTGGGATGTCCACAAAATTCTTTACCTGTACCTTGGCTATTATGTTCAGGGGGAAGGATAGCAACGGCGATATTCAAGGAGGCCCAATGTATTTTATCATGGAAGGTTTAGGAAAATCTTGGAAGCCACTAGCGGTCTTTTTTAGTATCTGTGGATTGATAGGGGCCTTACCTGTTTTTAATGTCAATCAATTAAAGCAAGCCATTAATTATATTTTATTAGAGCCCAATGGCATTGCCGAAACTAATACTTCAAATTTTATAATTGGGATCATACTTGTGGCCATTACTGCTGTGGTTATTCTAGGTGGTTTGGAACGAATCAGTAAAACGGCTTCAAAGTTAGTGCCGGGCATGGTGTTGCTTTATTTTGTTTTAGTGATGATCATTCTTGGTGTTTATATAGAAGAAGTGCCAAAATACCTTGTATTAATGATTACCGATGCTTTTTCGGCGACCAATTTTAAAGGCGATTCATTTTTAGGAGGTGCTGTTGGTGGACTGATATTGTTGGGCGTAAGAAGAGGGGCCTTTTCAAACGAAGCAGGTATTGGTACTGCACCAATGGCTCACGGTGCAACCAAAACCAACGAGCCTGTGCGTGAAGGTTTAGTGGCCATGTTAGGTCCGGCGATCGATACGCTTGTGGTCTGTACGCTGACAGCTCTTGCCATTTTGGTAACTGGAGTATGGGAATCCAGTGAGGTTAATGGGGTAAGTTTAACCGCAGCAGCATTTAATGATGCCATCCCTGTGTATGGTAATTATTTGTTACTGATTTGTATTGCCACTTTTAGTATCTCGTCATTATTTACCTATTCATATTATGGTACCAAATGTATGTCCTTCTTATTTGGAGCACATAACAAACATTATTATAATTATTTCTATATCGCAAGTATCATCTTTGGTGCTGTGACTCCTTTAAGCATGATGCTCAATCTTATTGACGGAACTTTCGCCTTAATGGCCATTCCGACCATGACGGCCACAATTATTTTAGCACCTAAAGTCATTAAGGAAATTAAGGCGTATGCCAAGCGGATGCAACTGTAAACTTGCTGTTATAATATCTGCAGAAGAAGCAAAGTAATGATGAATATATTATCGTATTAAGAATTTATTGATATTTTTGAAAATATTAGGCTTGTGGCTCTCTGAATTTCATTGCCAAAAGTATAATTTTATAACACTACAATTAACAATACATTAAGATGAGTAATTACAGTATTAAAACCCTTGAAGAGTATTTCCAAATCTATAGAAAATCAGTTCGCGAACCCGAAAACTTTTGGGCAGAAATAGCCGAAGAGCATTTTTTATGGCGTAAAAAATGGGATAAGGTGCTCACTTGGGATTTTAGGAAACCCGAAATCAAATGGTTTGAAGGAGCAAAATTGAACATCACAGAAAACTGTTTGGACAGGCACTTGATCAATCGCGGTGACAAAACGGCCATCATTTTTGAGCCGAATAATCCCGATGAAGAAGCCCAACATATAACATATAGGCAACTGCATGAACGCGTCTGCAAAATGGCAAACGTGCTTAGAGATCAAGGCGTTAAAAAAGGAGATCGAATTTGTGTCTATTTACCTATGATTCCAGAATTGGCCGTTACTTTATTGGCATGTGCACGTATTGGGGCCATACACAATGTGATTTTTGCAGGTTTCTCAGCTAAAGCTATCTCTACCCGTATCATTGACAGCGATTGCAAAATGGTCATTACTTCAGATGGTTCTTACAGAGGAAATAAAAGCTTGGATTTAAAAGGAATTGTTGATGAAGCACTTCAAGCCTGTGCAAGTGTTGAAAAAGTATTGGTCGTAAAACGCACCAATGCCGACGTAACTATGGTTGAAAACCGTGATATATGGTTACAGCCGTTAATGGATAAAGCTTCTGGTCAATTTGATGCAGAAATCATGGATGCGGAAGATCCGTTATTCATATTATATACGTCAGGATCGACCGGAATGCCAAAAGGAATGGTACATACCGTCGCAGGCTACATGGTTTACACCGCTTACACGTTTAAAAATGTGTTCCAATACAAAGAACCGGATGTGTTTTGGTGTACTGCAGATATTGGCTGGATTACGGGCCATAGTTATATTGTTTATGGTCCTTTGGCCAATGGTGCAACGAGCGTGATGTTTGAAGGGGTGCCACAATATCCAGATTTTGGTCGCTTTTGGCAAATTATTGAAAAGCATAAAATCAATCAGTTTTATACCGCGCCAACAGCAATTCGTGCCTTGGCAAAGCAAAACCTTTCTTTTGTTGAAGATGTCGATCTGTCGTCTCTAAAAGTATTAGGATCGGTGGGAGAGCCGATCAACGAAGAAGCATGGCACTGGTACAATGACATTATCGGCAAAGGCAAAAACCCTATTGTCGATACCTGGTGGCAAACAGAAACGGGAGGCATCATGATTTCGCCTTTACCGTATGTGACCCCCACGAAACCAACCTATGCCACCTTGCCATTTTTAGGTGTTCAGCCTGCTATAGTAAATGAGGCTGGTGAAGAATTAATAGGCAATCAAGTAGAAGGGCGCTTATGCATTAAGTTCCCATGGCCAGGAATGGCACGAACCATATGGAACAATAATGCCCGTTATAAAGAGACTTATTTTTCTACTTATGACAACATGTATTTTACGGGTGATGGCGCTTTAAGGGATGAAGTGGGTTACTACAGAATTACAGGTCGTGTGGATGACGTGGTCATTGTTTCAGGACATAATTTAGGAACAGGACCTTTAGAAGATGCCATTAACGAACATCCAGCAGTTTCAGAAAGTGCCATTGTTGGATTTCCGCATGACATCAAAGGAAATGCACTTTATGGTTATGTAACTCTAAAAGAAACTGGCGAAAGCAGAGTCCATGATAACTTGCGTAAGGAGATTAACCAATTGATCTCTGAACGAATTGGTGCAATAGCCAAACTTGACAAAATTCAGTTTACGGAAGCTTTACCAAAAACAAGAAGTGGCAAAATTATGCGTCGCATTCTGCGGAAAATTGCTGAAAATGACCTCACAAATCTAGGGGATACCAGTACCTTACTCAATCCTGAGGTCGTACAAAATATTATTGAGAATAAACTTTAAAGCCAACCATGGGCACTATCGTTTCAATAGAAGATAAATTAAAGGAACGTATTAAGGAACTCACCTGTCTTTACAACGTGAGTTCCTATATTGCCAATTGTAATCTTTTCGATTTAGACCCTACCTTTAAGGCTATTGCTTTCAGCATTAAGGAAGCAGTTCTTTATAATACCGATGCTTTTGTAGAATTGAAACTGGGAGATAAATTGGTTGATGTTGGCGAAAAACCAGAAGAACAGGTCTCTATCTTCGCCGTCATAAAGGTTTTTAATCTTCCTTATGGCTCCATAAAATTTGGTTATCCGAAACCGAAATTTGATGCGGATGATTTTTTAGAAGAAGAAAAAAAGCTGATCCATTCATTGGCTTTGGAAATCGGTAATTTGATTGAGCGCAAGCAAATTATTGATAAAGAAGAAGTTACCAAACGCCAAATGGAGCGTGCCGATCGCTTGTCAATCTTAGGCGAAATAACTGCCGGAATTGCCCATGAACTCAATACGCCATTGGCTAATATTTTAGGGTTTTCAGAATTGTTGAAAGAACGTTTTGTCGATCAAGACGAGGCCTTGCAAGATTTGGATAAAATCATGCACAGTGCTATTTTTTCAAGAGAAGTGGTCAAGAAACTCATGTTTTTTTCCTGTGAAATGCCACAGCAAATGGAACTCGTTAATATTGACCCGATCATTGCTGATGCCATCAACTTATTAATGCCCAGTTTTGGCAAAAAAAACATAAAATACCATTTAAATTTTAGCGAAGACACTATTTATTTAAGAGTCGATGCCATCCAATTGACTCAAGTAGTCTTCAATTTAGTGATCAATGCCATTTATTTTTCACCGCAAAATGGCCATATTTCCATTGATGTTGATAATCAAGAACGAGAGGTAGTTTTAATCATTAAAGATGAAGGTGAAGGCATTCCAAAAGGCATTTCAGAATTCATATTTAATCCCTTTTATACTACAAAACCTGTGGGCGAAGGCTCAGGTTTGGGATTAAGTGTCGTACATGGCATCATGAAAAGCCATAAAGGAACTATAAAACATAGATCTAATCGGCCAAAAGGGACTATTTTTACGCTTACATTTCCAAAATTATAAGCGATGCACTTGGAACAAGAAAACATTTTGATTGTTGATGATGATGTCCATATTTTGGAACTGATCCAAAGGCATTTGCAATCGTTAAACTTCCATACCTATAAAGCGGTTTCAGTTAAAGAGGCGATTACCATTTTACAGGATCAATCCATTGATTTATTAATTACCGACCTTCAGATGCCCGGAGTGGACGGTCTGCAATTGGTCAAGTACGTCTCTGAACATTTTCCTGAAATTCCAAAATTAGCGGTAACAGGCTACCCTTCCATTGATGGGGCTTTAAAAGCCATGAAGTCAGGAGTCATGGACTATCTCATTAAGCCATTCACTAAGGAAGAACTTAAAATTGCGGTTCAAAAGTCGCTCTCGTTAAGACAAGTTCCTGTTCGAAAAATAAAGAAAAGTGACCATGATTTACCTGTTTTTGGAGAACTTATCGGGCAATCAGACGGCATGCTTAATGTCATCAATATTATTGATCGCGTAAAAGACAATAAAGCGACTGTTTTGATTAAGGGCGAAAGTGGAACGGGCAAAGAACTGGTGGCACGCGCCATCCATTATTCGGGGAAATTTGCCGCAGCACCTTTTTTGGCGGTCAATTGTGGGGCTATCCCAGAAAGCCTCTTGGAAGCAGAGTTATTTGGTTATACTAAAGGCGCATTTACAGGTGCCAATGATGACCGAAGTGGCTTTTTTCAAGCCGCAAACAAAGGCACTCTTTTTTTGGATGAAATTGGCAATGCTTCCATAGCCACGCAATTAAGTTTGCTCAGAGTCCTGCAAGAAAAGGAAATCATGCGCGTGGGATCTCAAAGAGTAGAAAAAATTGATGTCAGAGTTATTGCCGCCACCAACGTCGATTTGAGGGAACTCATTAAAAACGGACGCTTTAGAGAGGATTTATATTATCGCCTTACGGTAGTTCAAATGGAGGTACCGCCTTTAAGAGATCGAAAGTCTGACATTCCGCTTTTGGTGGATAAATTTCTTTTCAAGTACGGTGTTGAATATAAGGATCGGATTGTTGACATATCTGAAGAAGCGTTGTTGGCACTTGAACGTTACGATTGGCCAGGAAATATTAGAGAACTTGAAAACAGCATTCAACGCGCTGTGATTATGTGTGATAAGCAATTGGAGGTTAGTGATTTACCTCACTATTTAAAGTTTCACATCGATTTTCCGAAAGAGGATATTTTGCTCTCTCTTAAAGAAGTAGAAAAAAGACATATTCTTAAAGTTCTTGAAGCCACCAACAACAATAAAACTAAAGCTGCAGAGATTCTTCAAATCGATCGAAAAACCCTTCGCGACAAGATAAAATAATTAAAACCCATCTGGGGAATTATGGATCATTGGGTAAATACTGCCCACTACAACGATTTCGTATTAATTTATATTTTCAAATAACCCTCTGTATACTAGGTGTTTATCCTGATTTCTAACTCGTGCTGGTTTATTGGCACATCTATTGCCGTAATAACTGAGCTTTAAACTTTAAATTATGGACGTTTTAGGAAATAGCTTATGCGCATCGTGTGATCATCTCATATATTGCAGTTTGACAAAGGACAAAAGTTTTATCTGGTCATGCAGTGATTATGACGCCTCTAAACAACACAATTTAGATTTTTAGGAAAAAATAATCCAAGAAACCAATGGTTTTCTGCCGTTAGCGGTACAAAGGTTTTCTCTTAAAAACAATGATATGGCAGTAGTAGAAGTTGTAAACGAGGCACCCAAACAAGGCATGTTAAAAAACGTAATGCAGGAATTTGATGCCGCATGCGATTTTATTCACTTAAATCCGAACATCAAAAGAATTTTATCGGTGCCCAATAACGAACTCATCATCCATTTTCCTGTACGAATGGACAATGGTGAAATTGAAATATTTAAGGGCTATCGTGTACAGCATAATAATGCCTTAGGACCTTATAAAGGTGGTTTGCGTTATCATCCTACTATTGACATTGATTCCGTAAAAGCATTGGCGATGTGGATGACCTGGAAAACTTCATTGGCGGGATTACCTTATGGTGGCGCCAAAGGAGGAATTCAAATGGATCCTAAAAAGTATTCCAATTCAGAATTGGAGCGTATCACAAGACGCTTTGCTTTTGCTTTAGGCGATAATATCGGGCCTGAGCATGATATTCCCGCGCCAGATGTCAATACCAATGCACAAACGATGGCGTGGATTGCCGACACCTATATGTCTACAAAAGCACCGGCAGAACGTTCAAAAAACATGCATGTTGTTACGGGGAAACCCGTGGGTTCTGGGGGCTTGGAAGGCCGTGACAGAGCGACAGGATACGGCGTATTCTTGACCATTAGGTGTTGGGCAGAAAACAAAAAACTGGATTTGAAAGGCAGGACTTTCATTGTCCAAGGATTTGGAAATGTTGGGTATTGGGCGTCTCATTTTTTGCAACAAGTGGGCGCAAAACTGGTTGCTGTGCAAGATGCTTTTGGAACGATAGCAAACGTTAACGGTTTAGAAGTGGAATCCTTACTCGATTATACAACGTCTCATGATGGAAGTATTGTTGGTTTTCCAGGGTCAGAAGTAGTTGCGAATGATGATTTTTTTGGATTGAATTGTGATATCTTTATTCCCGCAGCTTTAGGTAACCAAATTACGGAGGCTCGTGCGCGTCAAATTAAGGCCTTTTTAATTGCGGAAGGTGCCAATGGACCAACAACCTTTGAATCGGAAAAGATTTTGAACGAACGAGGCATCGATATTATTCCTGATATTCTTTGTAATTCTGGAGGAGTAATCGGCAGCTATTTTGAATGGTTACAAAACCGAAACGGAGAACTGTGGGATCTTGATGAAGTCATGACAAAAATTGAAAAGAAAATTACAGAGGTCTTTAAAAAAGTATATGAAACCTCTCAAATTAAAAACATTGACTTACGTTTAGCAGCTTATGTGATCGCGATTGAACGTATAGAAAAAGCATATATACAACGAGGAATTTTTCCTTAATTAAAACAATAAAAATATACACATGAAATGAGCATGCTAAAAATTTAATCATCCAATAGAATGATTAATTGCGAATAACATGTGTTCATTAAAAAACAATAAAAACATACACATGAAATGAGCATGCTAAAATTTAATCATCCAAGAGAATGATTAATTGCGAATAACATGTGTCCATTAAAAAACAATAAAAACACACACATGAAATGAGCATGCTAAAAATTTAATCATCCAATAGAATGAATAATTGCGAATAACATGTGTTCATTAAGAAACAATAAAAATATACACATGAAATGAGCATGCTAAAATTTAATCATCCAATAGAATGATTAATTGCGAATAACATGTGTCCATTAAAA
>NZ_JBMDWE010000048.1:0-25259 GCF_053579655.1 Gelidibacter sp.
AAAACCCCTTGTTCCTCCATACTTTTATAAGATATTCCAAATTTCCGCAACCATTCCACTCTGCCAACTTCAAAATATTGGGCATAATTTCCGTAATACACAATACCCATTTGGTCGGTTTCAGCATATCTCACTCTAAGTTCAATTTCGTCCGTAATTATTGGTTTTGACATCTTTGTTTGGTTTATTTTTTGTATTTTCAACGCGTTTTAAACATGGGAATTTAATTCTGAATATTCAATAGCATTAGATTTTTTTTTTCAGAATTTTGTTCACATATTTGTCCTTGAAAGTATTCAAGAGAAAACACAAATTTCTCTTTTTTTTTGCAAATCTAACTAACAACAAAAAAATTAATTTTTAAAATGGAATTAACTGCGCAATCGGTTTGGAATAATTGTCTGTCATTCATAAAAGACAACATCCAACCCCAAGCATACAAAACTTGGTTTGAACCTATTACAGCAGTAAAACTTACTGACAACGCATTAAGCATCCAAGTCCCAAGTAAATTCTTTTACGAATGGCTTGAGGAGCATTATGTAAAAATACTAAAAGTAGCCTTAAATAAAGAACTTGGAGAGCGCGCGAAATTGGTCTATGTCATTAAGATGGAAAACACTTATGGTAACAAACAACCTTTTACTGAAAAAATTCCTAGTTCAAATAGAAGTCCTGTAAAATCGCAAGATGTTGATATTCCATTAAAGAATAAAAATCCGGAATTAAAAAACCCATTTATCATTCCTGGAATCAGAAATGTAAAAATTGAATCACAACTCAATCCAAATTACAATTTTGAAAATTTCCTTGAAGGCGACTCTAATCGTTTGGCTAGAAATGCGGGATTGGCAGTGGCCAACAAACCTGGCGGCACATCCTTTAATCCGTTATTGATTTTTGGTGGGGTCGGGCTTGGTAAAACCCATTTGGCACATGCCATAGGTATCGACATTAAGGATAAATACCCTGAAAAAACGGTTCTTTACATTTCTGCTGAAAAATTCACGCAACAGTACATTGATTCGGTAAAGAAGAATAACAGAAATGACTTCATTCATTTTTACCAAATTATTGATGTGTTGATTATTGATGACGTTCAATTTTTATCTGGTAAAACAGGAACACAAGATGTGTTTTTCCATATTTTTAATCATCTACATCAAAACGGAAAACAGGTCATTTTAACAAGTGACAAAGCACCTGTAGACATGCAGGACATTGAACAACGTTTATTATCCCGATTTAAATGGGGTCTTTCTGCAGAGCTGCAAAGTCCAGATTTTGAAACACGGGTCTCAATTTTAAAGAACAAATTATATCGTGATGGTGTTGAAATGCCAGATGATATTATTGAGTATGTTGCTAAATACATCAAAACGAACGTTAGAGAACTTGAAGGCGCGATTATTTCCTTAATCGCTCAATCCTCTTTCAACAAAAAAGAAATCACCATTAGCCTTGCTAAAGAAATTGTTGAAAAGTTTGTAAAAAATACCAAACGTGAAGTTTCGATCGACTATATCCAAAAGGTAGTTTCCGACTACTTCCAAATGGATGTGGATACCTTACAATCAAAAACAAGAAAAAGGCATATTGTACAAGCAAGACAATTAGCGATGTTTTTCGCCAAAAAGTACACTAAAGCATCCTTAGCGAGCATCGGCTCTCAAATTGGGAAACGCGATCACGCCACCGTTCTTCATGCTTGTAAAACAGTTGACAACCTCTCCTCTACTGACAAACAGTTCAGAAAGTATGTTGAGGATATCTCCAAAAAATTAGCCCTTTAATTATACCATTGATAATCTATCACTTCTGAAGTTAGCTTCAAAAGTGATAGATTTTTAATACGTTCAACCAATTTAATGGTCTTTGAACAACAAACCTTGAACATCGAAGCAAATTGCTTCTCACTTCAATCTTCAGGCTTCAAGCCACTTAAGACAATAGTCAAACCCAAAAATTAAAACATCATGACAAGAATATTAATGGTTTGTTTGGGGAATATCTGCCGATCCCCATTGGCACACGGCATTCTTGAATCTAAATTGCCTGCTGATAAATTTGAAGTCGACTCTGCTGGTACAGGAAACTACCATATCGGTAAATTACCAGACCATCGCTCCATTGCCACCGCAAAAGCTAACGGTCTCGACATTACCAACCAGAGATGTAGACAATTTGAACGCTCCGATTTTGATAATTTTGACATCATCTACGTGATGGATCAATCCAATTATGAAAACGTGGTAAAATTGGCTAGGGACACAAATGACATTTCTAAAGTGAAATTGATTCTTGAGGATGCTTCATCAACGACACCACAAGAAGTTCCTGATCCATATTGGGGAGATTCTAAAGATTTTGATGATGTTTATGCGCTTTTGGATGAGGTTTGTGAAAAAATTGCATCAGAATTAAAAAAATAGTTCTCATTTAAGTTTCCCGGTAATGAGGCTGTTAACAACCAGCATAAGGTTGCTATGCCGTAAATCTCAATTAAGATGGGCTCACTTTCAATTCTTGAGATTCTCATGAACCACATCCTGGATGTAAATAAGGTTTCTGAACAATAAATCAAAACAATAATTACCTTTGAAGGAAGCTTATTTAATCCACCCGAAAAATTGTTAAAAACTGATGGAAAATCAAACCGGTAAATTATATTTAATTCCTACAGATTTAGGAGAAAATCCCGTTTGGGAAGTATTGCCTATCTCCATAAAGAAAGTCATAGAAATCACTGACCATTATATTGTTGAAAATGAAAAAACAGCGAGAAAGTTCATCAAAAAGACAAATCCAGAAAAATCACAGCCATCGTTACATTTAAAAGTTTTAAATAAATTTACGGAAACCGCTGAGAAACTAACGTTTTTGGATGCCTGCAAAGAAGGGAAATCAATCGGCCTCTTATCTGAAGCTGGATGTCCTGCAGTAGCCGACCCAGGCTCGGACATCGTAAAACTTGCACATCAAAACAATATTCAAGTGGTACCGCTAGTTGGTCCCTCATCCATTATAATGGCACTGATGGGTTCTGGTATGAACGGTCAAAGCTTTGCTTTTAATGGCTATTTACCCATTGACAAAGACGAACGAAAAGCAGAATTGAAACGCTTAGAAAAGTTGTCCCATGACCAAAATCAAAGTCAGCTGTTTATAGAAACCCCCTATCGAAATAATAAAATGTTGGAGGATTTGTGCACCACATTACATCCACAAACACGAGTTTGCGTTGCTTGTGACTTGACTTTACCATCAGAGTATATAAAAACTTACACCATTAACGATTGGAAACACATCAAAATTGACCTACACAAACGTCCTGCCATCTTCATCATTCACAAGGACTGATTATAGATTGGCTTTTGCCGTTTTGTTTGGCTTGATAAAAGACGTGTCATAACCTGAAAATCGTTTCATATACGACGAGATTGAAGTCCCATAAGCATCTGAAAAGTTATCTCCACCAGAGCTTCTTAAAAACTTCTTGACACTTCCAGGTCCCGCTAAATGCGCAGCTGCAAGTATACCCGATTCAGTAATGGTTACACCATGAATTTCCTTACCTACAAATCTTGCAATATCTTTTCTCAAAATCCATTTATTACGTTCAGAATTGGCTAAAAAAGCCTTTTCCTGTAATTCTGGTGTGTATAAAAAATATTCAGGATTATAAACCCCTAATAACTTCAAAGTTTCAGCACCAAATTGATACTTCCCTAAGTAACCCAAATCATTAACCGTAAAATAGTTTCCTCGGGATTCTTTAAAAGCAAGAGCTTCTTTAAATCCCAAGTAAGACTTCCCTAAATAAGGAAAATATCTGTTGTATGTTGTTTGTTGGGGCGTTACTTCATTAGTGGATAAGAGTGCGATATCCTCAGAAACTGTGTAATTTAATTCTAACCCGGCTGTAGAAAAGATAGACATATCTACAGTTGTTTTTGGAAAAAGCGCTAGGTATAAACCGACGCAAATTGCAAAAGGGATAACAAAATAATTAGTGATTTTTTTTAACATAATTCCTAATTCTTGTAAAGCCTTTATTCCTTAAAACAGACTTAAATTTCAGTGTGCAAAGTTACAATCTTCTGTTAAACCCTCAAACTTAATCGTTTAAGGCTTCTAAAAATAGATAGCGTGGAGTTTTATGTCATTTTTATCGTTGAACTCCAATGCTGGAAAAGGCACCTTAATTACGTTCAGAACATCAAAGATGGATCTCAACACCTGTGATTTTGTTTCAATCCTTGACAAATCTACGTCTAAACTCAAATAGAACTGCCTGGTTCGTTTTTTGTTAGCAACAAAATTAACGGCAGGCTCGTTATAATCAAACTCCATGCCATCTGCGCCATAACCGACTGCCAAATTCAACCATTTTGGAATTTGTTCGTTTTTTAAAAAGGAATGGATATTAAAACTGAGCCAATACGTTTGACCGTTATAATCTTTTAAAAGCTCTTCTAAAAGTCCGTCGCCCAACTTATCCGGACTTAGTTTAGCATATTTTGTTTGATGGAAGGAGTATTTTAAGGTGATGCGCTGTTCTTCCCAAAGCAATTCTTGGCCAATATAAAGACCGGTTCCAGCACCGTTTGCTATCATATCACCCCAAGAGAAACCCCATTCTTTACTAAAACCATCTAAAACTTCAACGGCAGTTAAAAACGTAAAACCCAAGGTCGAACCGTAAAGCAGTTGCTCTTTTTTACTGGCACCACTCCAATTTAAAGTACTGGCACCAATCCTTCCCAATTGATAGGACGAGAACATATGTCCCATTTTATCCATCTGAAGCCATTCCTGATTATCATTGATTGGATGGAAATTGGAGCGCTCGTAATCAGCATACCATAATTGATTGAGCGCGATTAAAGTCAAGCCTCCAACAGCGGTTTCTGAGATATAAACTGCAGTTCTTCTGGAGGTGTTTAAGGTATCACTTGGCGTAAGGAATCTGTCAAATTTGGTTTGCGAAAAAGAATTTGAAATGAACGATAGGAATAAAATTAAAATAAATTTTATTTTGAGCATAGGTTATCGCTTTACGCCTTGCTGATTGATCCATTTTACATATTCCTGCCTGTTCACGTTGTGTTGGGACAGGGTTTTTGCAAACTTGTGATACCCAAAATTCGTTACATCGGCCACAAAATAAAAGTAATCATGGTTTTCGTAGTTTAAAACAGCATCTATGGAACTGATATCGGGCATAGCGATCAATCCTGGAGGCAAGCCTGTATATTTATAGGTGTTGTACGGAGAATCCAATTCTAAATCTTTATAAAGGACCCGTTTAATAACTTGGTCAAAATCCCCTGAACTGTGTTTCATGGCGAAAATAACTGTTGGATCGGCCTGCAATGGCATTCCAATTTTTAAACGGTTCATATAAACTCCTGCTACTCTTTTGCGTTCATCTACTTTTGCAGTTTCCTTTTGCACGATAGAGGCCATCGTCATTACTTTTTCGGGAGTAAGGTCAATGGCTTTTGCTTTTGCCAAACGCTCAGCGTTCCAGAAGCGATGGTATTCCTTAAGCATTCTATCTCTAAACTGTTCTGCGGAAGTATTCCAAAAAAATTGGTAGCTATTTGGAATGTACATTCCCAAAGCTGTTTTGGAATCAAAATCATTTGCCTTCAAAAATTCAGGAGAAGACATCACTGAGTACAGCTCTAAACTGTCCGCTTCAATTTGTGTAGAAATACGACCCGCCAAACGTTCCAGAGATTCCTGATTGTTAAAAGAAAGTTTTACAGGGATATTGTTGCTCCTAATCGAATTGATAATATCATTGTTGTTCATCCCTTTCTTTATGGCATATTTCCCCGCTTTGATATTCGAAGTGTATTTTTTGCGTTCTGCAAGCGCATCAAACCTCTCTATGTCTTTCAATAAGGGCTCCAACTCTGCCCTTACATCCTGATAAGTGGCATTCGTTGGAATATAAACATAAGCCACATCGTTATTAAACGCGGTGTTAGAGACAAACATGGTTTGATAAATTGTGTAAGCTACAAAAGCAGCCACAACTAAACCGATTAACGCAACGGCAACAAGGATTCTTTTTATATACATTTAGCTATTGATGAGTTGGAATAAATATTCGTTTTTATAGGTCTTATTACTGTAAATCCAATCTTTTTTCACGCCGACTTTTTCAAATCCTTCATTGACAAATAAGTTGATGCTAGCCTGATTATCTTCAGCGATATTACAGTAAAGTTGGTGTAGATTGAGATGCGTAAAACTATAGTTAATCAACAATTGAAGTGCTTCCTTTCCATAGCCTTGTTGCCTGTCTTCAAGTTCATATACCAAAATCCCGACGCCCGCACGACTGTTTTTAAAATCAAAATCAAACAAATCAATCAAGCCCAAAGGCTTATTATCGTAGTTGGAAATGACCAAACGCAACTGTTTGGCTTCAAAAATATCTTGATGGGCATTTTCCAGATACTGCTTCAGAATGAATAGAGAATAAGGCGTTTGAGTATGGCTCATTTCCCAAACATTTTCATCATTTTCAACGCTGTGCAAAAAGCTCAAATCTTCTGGTTCCAATGCTCGCAAATAGATGCGTTTACCTTTTAGAGTCTCCATTATATCTGGCCTTTAAAAACTTGAATGGCAGGACCAATCAACCAAATGTTTTTATATCCTTGACCGTCTTTCTCAAAAGACACTCGGAGCTTCCCTCCTTCTACATTTAAAGTGATCAGGTTTTTATCGGTCTCTCCAATATAATTCATGGCCAATGCAACCGCAGTCACGCCTGTGCCACAGGATAAGGTTTCATCTTCAACCCCACGCTCATAAGTTCTGACCGTAAAAATGTCATCAGAAATCTTTGAAACAAAATTTACATTACTGCCAGTAGCATTATAAGGGGCGCCATATCTAATTTTTGACCCAACTTCCTTTATATTAAGATGCTCCAAATCGGCTTCCATTTGCACATGATGTGGGGATCCTGTATTTAAAAACACATGCGATTCAAAGTTTTCCAAGTGAGTCACATCTTGCATTTGAAGTTTAACCGTATCATTTTCTATTTGCGCATGATGCAATCCGTCAATGGCTTCAAAGCTTGTATTGTTTTCAATAATCCCTAGGAAATTGGCAAATGCCACAATACAACGTCCACCATTACCACACATGGAACTTTGATTACCATCGGCATTGAAATAAACCATTTTAAAATCCAGCGTCTCGTGGTTCTCAAGTAAAATTAATCCGTCGGCACCAATGCCAAAACGTCGGTCGCACAAGAATTTAATGTGTTTGGTATCTTTTTTGCCAAAGGTTAAGTGACGATTATCAATCATCACGAAATCATTGCCCGTACCTTGATATTTATAGAATGTCTGTTTCATAGGTTTGGCAAATATAGGAAACTTGATGGGTTTTTGTGATGTTAAACCAGCGTTAATGTTGGCGTTAAAAATCGTTAAAAGAACTGTTATAACTCAATAAAAAATTAAATTTAATCGTTAAACTATTGAGTTTATAACCTACATCATTTATAAACCTTTATTAATACGAATTAAAAATGAAAAAGATTTTAACTCTAATTTTAGCTTCAGCTTTAGGCGGAATCATGACGCTTTCCGCTTATAAAGTATTTATTGAAAAAAACACGGTCGCTCAAGTTTCCACTTCAAATTCGAGCATTCCTTATTTTAATGCGAGTAACACTCCGGTAAGTAATTATGGCACTTTGAATGCGCCAGACTTCACGGAAGTGGCAAATGACGCTGTACACGCTGTGGTACACGTTAAAAACACCAGTATAAGTAGAGCGCCGATGACGATGCAAGATTTGTTTATGGGCCGAACCACAGAGCGCGCGCAGATTGGTACCGGAAGTGGCGTAATCATTTCGCCAGATGGTTACATTATTACCAACAACCATGTTATTAATGGTTCTCACCAACTTTCCATCACCTTAAATGATAATCGAGTTTATAATGCCAAACTTATTGGCACGGATGAAAAAACCGATATTGCATTGTTGAAGATCGATACAGAATCCGAATTAGCTTTTGCAACTTTTGGAGATTCTGATCAAGCTAAAGTTGGTGAATGGGTTTTGGCAGTAGGAAATCCATTTAACTTAAACTCCACCGTAACTGCGGGGATAATTAGCGCGAAATCCAGAGATTTATCTGGTATTAATGAACAATCCTTTATTCAAACGGATGCCGCTGTAAACTCAGGAAATTCTGGTGGTGCCTTGGTCAACACCCGTGGTGAATTGATTGGGATCAACACGGCCATTACTTCTCAAACGGGCTCCTATATTGGGTATTCATTTGCAGTACCGAGCAATATTGCTAGAAAAGTAGTTGAAGACATTATGGAATTTGGAAATGTCCAAAATGGTATTTTAGGTGTAAGAGGCGGCGAATTAAATAGTAGCACTGCTGAAAAATTTGAAGTCAATATTACCCAAGGCTTTTTTGTGAGTGATGTTGAAGAAAACTCTGGTGCAGAAAAAGCGGGCATCCAACAGGGAGACATTATTAAAAAAATTGACAATATTACCATTTCAAAATTCTCTGATCTTAGTGGCTATTTGAGCACAAAACGGCCTAATGATGTGGTTAACTTGAATATTATAAGAAAAGGTTCTGAAAAAACAATTCCGGTCACCTTATCCAAAAGTGAAATTGCCACCATTGATTATCTCAATATGCAATTAAGAAATATCCCAAGTGATATCAAAAAAAGCAGCAAAATCGACCATGGTGTTGTAGTAGTCAAAAATGAGAATTATGCACTTTATAAAAATTTGGGAATTAATAGAGGCTATGTGATTACCGAAATCAATGACCAACAAATCAAAAATGTGGATGATATCATGAAACTGAAACAAAAATTTGGCGACGATGAAAAAAGCTTAAAGAAAATGTCCGTCATCAATAGTTCAGGACAAAAAGAGAGCTTTATTTTTAGATAATCGAGCATATATTTTAAACCCTTTTAACCCTTTAATGCGAATCTGCTTTAGAGGGTTTTTTATTTCTCCTTATCGCTACGAAAACGTTTGAAATATATTACTTTTGCACTCCGAAACGTCGGAAACAAACACAACATCAACCTGTTTGCCTAATAAGCAGACCTATTAAATCTAAACACAATGAGTTTGAACGGAACTTATGAAAACGAATTGGCTTTTCAAGCAGACAGACGAAGAGCAACAGTTGAATTTGTTAAAATAGTCAGTGATCTTTGGTATGATAAATCCATTGAACTTGTACTTTTCAGAAATCAATTAATTGACAAAAATGTTAGTGAGATTTTGAATTTGCATGAATATGCAGGTGAATTTGTTCAAAAACCAATTTCAATTTTTGATTCTGTAGAGATTGCCCAAGCCATTAAAACTTTAGATGTGCCACCAGCAAAATTGGATATCGGAAAACTGACCTATGAATTTCATTTGGAAGACCAAAAATATTCCAATGCCACTGCATTCGTTGCTGACAAACTTAAAGGCGCGAAAAAAAACGAATCTATAAATCCTAAGGATGTTGTTCTTTATGGATTTGGACGAATTGGTCGATTATTGGCAAGAGAATTAATGACAAAAACTGGAAAAGGCAATCAAATGCGTTTAAGAGCCATCGTTACTCGCGGTACCATTGATAAAGTTGTTTTAGAGAAAAGAGCCTCGCTGCTCCGCAATGATTCGGTGCATGGCGATTTTTCAGGAACTGTCGTTGCTGATATTGAAAATAGCGCCCTAATCATTAATGGTACAACGGTCAATGTCATTTCTGCAAATGCTCCAGAAGATATTGATTACACCATATATGGTATTAAAGATGCCTTGGTCATTGACAATACAGGTGCTTTTCGCGACGATGAAGCGTTAGCGAGACATCTTAAATCTAAAGGCGTCAGTAAAGTTTTGTTGACCGCTCCTGGTAAAGGCATTCCAAATATTGTACATGGGGTCAATCATTTGGATCATGATCCTGATACCGTCGATATTTTTTCGGCCGCTTCGTGTACAACCAACGCTATTACCCCTGTACTAAAGACTATTGAGGATACTTTAGGTATAAAATATGGCCATTTAGAAACTATTCACGCTTATACCAATGATCAGAATTTAGTGGATAACTTTCATGGCAAATACCGTCGTGGTCGCGCCGCAGCATTGAATATGGTCATTACAGAAACGGGTGCTGGAAGGGCGGTTTCAAAAGCCCTGCCTACATTGGAAGGTAAATTGACTTCCAATGCCATTCGTGTTCCTGTACCAAATGGATCTTTGGCCATTTTGAATTTAGAATTGGAAAAGCCGACCACTGTGGATGGCATTAACGCCATCATGAAAAAATATGCTTTAGAAGGTGATCTTGTAGAGCAAATAAAATATGAACTGAGCGATGAATTGGTTTCAAGTGATATTGTGGGCTGTTCTGCTCCTGCAATTTTTGACAGTAAAGCCACAATCGTTAGAGAAGGCGGGAAAAATATTATTTTATACGTTTGGTATGATAATGAATACGGCTATAGCCATCAAGTTATCCGATTGGCAAAATATGTGTCAAAAGTGAGACGTTTTACATATTATTAGGAGCTCAGACATCTAAATTAAAACTTCAACCGTATATCAAATAGCCTCCTTCGTGAGGCTATTTGTTTTAAATATATGATTAAACATCCCCATATTTTTTTTATCTTGTTCAAAATTTAATTTCATCAGAAAAATCAAACAAATGCATTCCTTAAAAACGCTAACGCTTACTCTTGTTTCATGCCTATTTTTTATTGTTGTAAACGCCCAACAAAAAACAACTGAAGAAGAAGAAGATGATACCTTATCCTTGACTAAAGGAACCATTGATAATCAATTTGAATATGTCATACAGAAATCCTACAATTATCAGGACTATAAAAATGTAAAAAAAGACTGGCTATACCAGTTGAAAGCGCACACACTTGACTCTCTTAAAGCGATACAAAATGATCTGAAAACCACACAAAACATAGTTGACAGTCTGGCACAGGAAATTACAACCTTAAAAAGTAATCTATCTGAGACCAAGACAACTTTAGCCGAGACCAATGAAGAAAAGGACAATATGGCCCTTTTTGGCTTGCAAATGAGCAAAAGCAATTATAACGTTTTGATGTGGAGCATTATTGGTGTGCTATTGGTTTTATTGCTATTTTTCATCTATAAATTCAAGAATAGTAATTCTGTAACCAGGGAAGCTAAAAAATCATTGCTTGAAACTGAAGAAGAATTTGAGGAACACCGACGTACGGCTTTGGAACGCGAACAAAAAGTAAGACGTCAACTGCAAGACGAAATTAACAAACAAAAAACAATAAAGTAAATCTGAAAAATCTGTAACTCCCTTACAGATTTTTTTTGCTCAAACAGAAAACTTCTCAAAAGATCAATCCTCTTTCCAATCTACTGGCTGCTGACGAATACTGCTCGCACGCACGTAGCTTTTGTGAAGGCGGGACTGCTGACTGAAACTGCCCGCCCCAAGCTTTTGCGAATGCAGAAATGTTGCTGACTGAAAACTGAGGACTGCCGACTGAAGACTGCCAACTTTTTTTTGCATCTTTGCAACGTAGAAAAAAAATCATGCGCATAGATATTATTACCGTTTTACCGGATCTCCTTAAAAGTCCTTTTGAGGCTTCCATACTGAAACGTGCCATTGAGGCCAATTTAGTCGAAGTCCATTTTCATAATTTAAGGGATTACACCACGGATCGTTACAAATCAATTGATGACACACAATTTGGTGGTGGCGCAGGAATGGTCATGATGATTGAACCTATTGATAAGTGTATTTCACAATTAAAGGAAGAGCGCAAATATGACGAAGTAATCTATATGACGCCCGACGGAAACACTTTAAACCAAGGCATGGCCAATACGCTTTCTTTAAAAGAGAATATCATTATTCTTTGTGGGCATTACAAAGGTGTCGATCAACGCGTAAGGGATCTATTGATTACCAAGGAAATTTCAATAGGCGATTATGTGCTTTCCGGCGGCGAATTGGGTGCTGCAGTTTTGTGCGATGCTATTATTAGACTTATTCCTGGTGTTTTGGGCGATGAAACTTCGGCCTTAACCGATTCATTTCAAGATAATTTATTGGCCCCACCTATTTATACAAAACCGAGAGAATATAAAGGTATGAAAGTCCCTGAAGTTCTATTTTCCGGACATTTCGCCAATATCGAAAAATGGCGTGAAGACCAAGCCTACAAGCATACACAAGAAAGAAGACCAGATTTGTTGGAGGAGTAGTCCTCAGTCGGCCGTATTCAGTTGGCAGTTCGCAGTTCGCAGTATTCATTCTTCAATCTTCTGTCATCCGTCATCGGTCATCGGTCATCGGTCATCGGTCATCGGTCGTTTAATCCAATAACAAACAACTCAACAACACACACAAAAATAATTGAAATATTAATTGCAAATTATTATTTATTCCTTACTTTTGCATCCAATTTCAGATTAACCTCTGGCGATCTGCGCGAATGTTGGTTTGGATAAATCCTAAAAATTAAAAGAAATGAATTCTTTAGTTAAATTTGTACAAGACGAATTTGTAGAAAAAAAAGAAATTCCTCAATTCGGTGCTGGTGATACAATCACAGTTTATTACGAAATTAGAGAGGGCGAGAAAAAACGTACACAGTTTTTTAAAGGTGTCGTGTTACAACGTAAAGGTTCTGGAACTTCAGAAACTTTTACCATCCGTAAAATGTCAGGAACAATTGGTGTAGAGCGTATCTTCCCAATCAACTTGCCTGCACTTCAAAAGATTGAAGTCAACAAAAAAGGTAAAGTTAGACGTGCACGTATCTTTTACTTTAGAGGTCTTACTGGTAAAAAAGCAAGAATTAAAGAAAGAAGAGGATAAGACTCTGAAACATACAGTAAACAAAAGCCTTGATTCTATTCAAGGCTTTTTTTATGAACAAATGTTAATAAATCAGGTTCATAAGCAGTTGATAATTAAAGGGATCAAAACTTTGGCAGATAGGACATTTTTTTGTAATTTAGTAAAACGATTAATAACAACCTTGAGTTGGTTTCAGCATCAAAAACTGAATTTAATTTAACCGAAAGAATATACGTTCTTTAAATACTTGTTTTTCGAGATTTTTTAAATATCGCGCATTTACGGATAAACTTAAAAAATCATGACGCTTTAAAAAGTACAGCATGTTCAAGCAGGCTAAAACTAGTAAGGCTGAAAGCTTCCAAAGATGGCAACAACGAAAGTGAACCCCAAGTGTAGGAAGCAATGTTTTAGTGTTTGTATGTCGTGAAAACGAATTGCAAATACTAAATCATCAAGAAAAACAATACCTGAAACATTTCTATAACATGTCAATACATTTTGACAGTTATCGAATGTTTTATTGAAATAGTAATACTTGAATTGAAAAAGACGATTGTAAAACGCGAGTTTTAGTCGGCTGATTTAACAGGAATGTTAATGAGATCACGAGACTATTTCAAAGAAAGCCATGTCAAGGTAGCCTAGCTACAATGATATGGCTTTTGTATTTTAAATAGATTCCACTTAACTTTCGCGCCTCAATCTTTATTTCAATTCATGCTACTACCCCTTATTGACTCTAAACAGTTTTCCAATACCGATTTTACCTATAATTCATTTCAAAAAGCCGAATATGACAATTGCAACTTCACGAATTGCAATTTCGCTGACACTGATCTGTCTTCCATAACGTTTATAGAATGTGGGTTTGACACCTGCAATTTTAGCAATGCCAATATTAATCACACAACATTCAGAGAGGTTGAATTTATAGATTGTAAACTGATTGGGCTTCAATTTGAGGATTGTAACCCGTTTTTATTATCCTTTGTATTCTCAAATTGCCAATTGCAATTCTCATCTTTTTATAAATTAAAACTAAAAGCAATCAAATTCAGCAACTGTAATCTCAACCAGGTTAATTTTACAGAAACGGATTTGACCAATGCCCTATTCGATACCTGCGACCTTAAACATGCGATTTTTCAAGACTCCAATTTAAAAAACGCCGATTTCAGTTCTTCAGAAAACATTGTCCTAAATCCAGAAAACAATACCATCACAAAAGCAAAGTTTTCAAAGGAAAACGTATTGGGATTATTGCAACACTATCAAATTACCATTGTTTAATTGGTCGCTTTTCAACTTTATATCCTAATCTCAATTTTGTATATTTGCACAGCCTAATTTCGGCCTAATCTTAAAAATTAAATTTCAAAGTACTTATGTCAAAAACCTCTACTATTATTTATACGAAAACGGACGAAGCACCAGCATTGGCAACACATTCGTTATTACCAATCATAAAATCATTTACAGCATCTTCCAATATTGATATTGTTACTAAGGACATTTCATTGGCCGCACGAATTCTAGCTGTTTTCCCTGATTTTTTAACGGAAGATCAAAGAGTGCCAAATGCTTTGGCCGAATTAGGGGAGCTTGCTACAAAACCAGAAGCAAACATCATTAAATTGCCAAATATCAGTGCTTCTGAGCCACAACTTAAAGCTGCAATTGCTGAGTTGAAGTCTCAAGGCTTTAACATCCCTAACTATCCAGATGATGTAAAAACAGAAGAAGACAAAGACATTAAATCTCGTTACGACAAAATAAAAGGAAGTGCCGTCAATCCAGTACTTCGTGAAGGAAATTCAGACCGACGTGCACCGAAAGCCGTTAAAAATTACGCCAAGAAAAACCCACATTCCATGGGTGCCTGGTCTCCGGATTCAAAAACGGAAGTGGCAACCATGTCACACGGCGATTTCTTTCATACTGAAAAATCATTGACACTTTCAAAAGCAGATACGGTTACTATAAAACTTGTTGGAAAAGATGGTACTGAAGAAGTTCTAAAAGACAGTTTAAGCTTAAAAGAAGGCGAAATTATTGACGCTTCAGTAATGAGCAAAAAAGCATTAATTGAGTTTTTACAAGGCGCTGTTGCTGATGCAAAATCGAAAGGCATTCTTCTTTCTGTACATTTAAAAGCTACCATGATGAAGGTCTCCGACCCGATCATCTTTGGTCATGCTGTTGAAGTCTATTTTAAAGATGTTTTCGAAAAATATCATAATGAGTTCAAACAAATCGGTTACAGTGCCAGCAATGGATTGGCAAGTCTATATGTTGAACTAAAAGAACTTCCAGAAGCTAAACGCAAGGAAATTGAAACGGCTATTCAAAATACCATTGCCAACGGACCAGATTTGGCCATGGTAAATTCAGATAGAGGAATTACCAATCTACACGTACCAAGTGACGTTATTATTGACGCCTCCATGCCGGCAATGATCAGAACTTCCGGTAAAATGTGGAATGCACAAGGAAAACCAGAAGATACTTTAGCTGTAATTCCTGACAGCAGTTATGCCGGAATCTACCAGGCAACTATCGATTTCTGTAAAAAACATGGTGCTTTTGATCCAACCACAATGGGAACGGTTCCGAATGTTGGTTTGATGGCTCAAAAAGCAGAAGAATATGGTTCTCATGACAAAACCTTCGAAATTGAACATGACGGAAAAGTTATGGTCATCAATTCTGAAGGAAAAACAATTCTTGAACATGAGGTTGAACAAGGCGATATCTGGAGAATGTGTCAGGTTAAAGATGCATCAATTCAGGATTGGGTTAAATTAGCTGTAACGAGAGCAAGACTTTCTGATACGCCAGCAGTTTTTTGGTTAGACAAAAACAGAGCTCATGATGCTGAATTAATCAAAAAAGTAAACGCATACCTTCAAAATCACGATACAAAAGGTTTAGACATTAGAATTCTTTCGCCAATTGAAGCGACTACATTCACTTTGGAGCGCATAAAAGATGGAAAAGACACGATTTCAGTTACCGGAAATGTATTGCGAGATTTCTTAACTGACCTCTTCCCTATTTTAGAATTGGGAACAAGTGCAAAAATGTTATCCATTGTACCATTAATGAATGGTGGTGGTCTATTTGAAACAGGCGCAGGAGGTTCTGCACCTAAACACGTTGAGCAGTTTGTTGAAGAAAACCACTTACGTTGGGATTCATTGGGAGAATTTTTGGCATTGGCAGTTTCTTTAGAACATTTAGCTCAGACAAACGACAATCCTAAAGCTCAAATTTTAGCGGATACCTTAGATGAAGCTACTGGAAAATTATTGGACAATGGAAAATCGCCTTCACGTAAAGCGGGCGAATTAGATAATAGAGGTAGTCATTTCTATTTAGCCCTTTATTGGGCTGAAGCTTTGGCAAACCAATCTTCCGATGCTGAATTGCAAGCAGAATTTAAAGTACTTGCAGCAGCATTAAAATCGAACGAAACTGTTATTATAGAAGAATTAAATAAAGTTCAGGGTAAATCGGTTTCTATAGGTGGCTACTATGAACCTAGTGAAGCATTGGTTACTGAAGCAATGAGACCTAGCCCAACATTTAATGCGATGCTGACGAACAGATAATCCAATATCTTTTACGGGTTGTTTATTTTATTAAAATACAAGAATAATAAACCACCTTAACACAAAAAGCTCCTTTTATCAAGGAGCTTTTTCTATTTTTAGTAAAAAATTGCAAATGATCTCTAATTTGAAGCTTTCACTATGGCTAATCTTCTGCTTGCCACTCTATTTTCATGCGCAGGATAAGTTTACGCTTAGTGGCAGAATTACTGATCAAGCTAGCAATGAATCATTAATAGGCGTTAATATTATTTTTCCTGAACTTCAAACCGGAACAATCACTAATGAATATGGTTTCTATTCGATAACACTTCCAGAGGGCACTTACAATTTTCAGATCAGTTATTTAGGGTTTAATAGTATCTCTGAAACTATAAGCATTAATGAAAACAAAACCCTCAACTATAAACTTACCGAGTCGACTGAAAGTTTACAGGAAATTATCATTACCGAAAATGTCGAGAAATTAAATATTCGAAAACCACAAATGAGTGTCAATTCGCTTTCCATAAATACTATAAAACAAATGCCTGTAGTTTTAGGTGAAGTTGATGTGATTAAATCCATTACTCTTTTACCAGGTGTTACCAATGCTGGTGAAGGTTCTTCAGGTTTTAATGTTAGAGGTGGTTCGGCCGATCAAAATTTGATACTCTTGGATGAAGCAACTATCTTCAATTCATCTCATTTATTTGGACTATTTTCCGTGTTTAATCCAGATGCTATAAAGGATCTCAAGCTTTACAAAGGTGGAATCCCAGCTAAATACGGCGGACGTGTTTCTTCAGTTTTAGACATCTATCAAAGAGAAGGGAATAGTAACGACTTTCACATGAATGGTGGTATTGGCATCGTTTCTAGCCGTTTATTAGCGGAAGGCCCAATCAAAAAAGAAAAAGGATCGTTCTTATTAGGCGGTCGCTCAAGTTATGCGCACTTGTTCTTCCCGCTTTTTGATCTCGACAGTAAGGCTTATTTCTACGATTTGAATACCAAACTGAGTTTTAACATCAATGAAAACAACAACATTTACCTCTCGGGCTATTTTGGACGTGATGTTTTTGAAATATCGGATAGTTTTGAAAATACCTATGGCAATACGGTTATAAATTTTAGATGGAACCATCTGTATTCTGCGAAATTGTTTTCAAATTTATCTGTTATCTATTCTGATTATTATTACGGATTACGGCTTAATTTCGTGGAGTTCGATTGGAAATCGGGGATTAAAAATTTCAATCTTAAATACGATTTAAAACATTATATCAGTTCCAATTTCAAATTAGATTATGGTTTTAATAGCTTGTATTTAGCGTTCAATCCAGGTGAAATAAATCCAACTTCTGATACTTCCGGGATCAACCCCTACAATCTGATTAAAAAGTATGCCTTTGAAAATGCAGTGTACATAGATGCCGAACATCAAATAAATTCAAAGCTCGCTGTTTCTTACGGATTAAGATTAAGCAGCTTTCATCGTCTCGGGCAAACAGAACTTAATCTGTATAAAAATGACCATGCCGTCAATTTCAATGAAGATCTTCAAATTTATGAAAAAGGAGAAATTATTGGTATAGATACGTATCAAAGATCTGACGTCATTAAATCATTTATACATTTAGAACCACGATTAGCTTTGGCGTATCAGATCAATGAAAACTCATCAGTCAAAGCTAGTTATAACCGAATGAGTCAATACTTACATCTACTTTCCAATACCAGATCTCCCACGCCTTTAGATGTTTGGGCACCGAGCGGAAAGTACATCAAACCACAACTGCTGGATCAAGTTGCGCTAGGGTATTTTAAAACGTTCAAGGATAATAAGTATTCCTTGGAAGTGGAAACCTTTTACAAAGACATTCAAAATCGCATCGATTATATTGACGGCGCTAACCTCATTGCCAATGATGCCATTGAACAAGTAATACTGAATGGTAAAGCCAGAGCTTACGGATTGGAAGTCCTGCTCAGAAAAAATGAAGGGCGATTAACGGGTTGGATTGCCTATACCCTTTCTAAATCAGAACAACAAACCCCAGGAAGAACAGCAGCTGAAACGGGCATCAACAATGGCAATTGGTACAATACGCCTTATGATAAAACCCAGGATTTCGCCCTAACTACCAATTATAATTACAATAAGAAATGGAGCTTCGGTGGCACTTTTGTATTCCAAACAGGGCAGCCCTCAACATTTCCCAATGGTCAATATGAATACAACGGGATTAATATTCCGCATTTTGAATCAAGAAATTCAAGTAGATTGACAAATTATCACCGCTTGGATATCTCAGCGATTTATAATCCCAAACCTGATTCTACAAAAAAGTGGAAGGGAGAATGGGTATTTGGTGTTTACAACCTTTATGATCGCAAAAATGCTTCATCAATTGCATTCAGTCAAAACCGAATTTCAGGAGTTAACGAAGCGAACAGATTAGCACTGTTTGGAATAATACCATCAGTTTCTTACAATTTCAAATTCTAATTATGAAAAATTTCATGTTTATACTAAGCATATTCCTTCTACACACTTCCTGCGAAGATCTCATAGAGGTTGATTTAATTGATGCCGATCCAAAATTAGTTATTGAAGCGTCAATAAATTGGAAGAAAGGCACGTCTGGTAGAAAACAAGCTATAAAATTATCTTTTACTGCGCCTTTCTTCGATAAAACCATTCCGCCAGCAAATGGCGCTTTAGTTACCATAACCAATCAAAATAACACTGTTTTTAATTTCGTTGAGGACGGGACTTCAGGTGTTTACCGAAATAATAACTTTGTACCTAAATTAAATGAGCGTTATATATTAAACATCACGTACAAAGAAGACAGGTATAGTGCTACAGAAATTTTTAAATCCGTCGTTCCGATAGATCGAATAGGACAAAACAACAACGGTGGATTTTCAGGAGATGAAATCGAATTAAAGGCCTATTACACAGATCCTGCTGATGAAATTAACTTTTATTTCTTCGAATTTATCAGTGATATTCCTGTAATTCCTTCCTTATCTGTTTTTGATGATAAATTCACCAACGGTAAAGAAATTTTTGGATTTTATAGCGAGCAAGACTTAAAACCAGGAGACAAGGTTATGATCAGAAATTATGGCATCTCAGAGCGTTTCTACTTGTATATGTTCATCCTATTACAACAAACAAGCCAATCGGGTGGTGGTCCATTTCAAACACAACCGGCAATGGTTAAAGGGAATTGCGTCAATGAAACTAATCCCGACAATTTCCCTTTGGGGTACTTTAGATTATCAGAAGTTGACGAAGTAGTTTATAATGTTCAATAGAAAATTATTTTGGAACAATTTGTAGTGATAAAAATTAAAAAATAACCTTTCCATATAACTTCACTTCCTATTATAGTTGGAATGCATTCAAAAGATATTCAATTGATGTTTTATGAACATAAAAAAATCATCCTATAAAAATGGATAACATCGCTATCAACTAGAAAGGAAAACAAACAAAATTCAGTATTTTTGAACATTGCAATTTACCGACATACAAGAATGTTCTTAGCACAAAAATTAGGAGTTACATCTTTTTTAAAATAGCTTATCAATAACAAATGACAACCATGGAAACCAAAAGAACAGATAAAAGCTTACTTGTTAAAGGCGCTCAGAATATGGGCATCTGTTTAATGTTAATGTTTATAGGGCCAACAATACTTTATCTCGCTTTTAGCAATCAAGACAAACCAACCTACATATTAGTTCTAATAATTGGTATTCTACTTTGCCTTGGTGCCGTTTTCTTCTTATTTAGAGGTATATACATCATAATAAAGGGTTTATTCAATGAATAAAACATTTTTAGGACTTAAAACTTCCCTCCTATAAAATATTTTTCACGACAAAAAGATGGCCTGGAATATAGTAATAATTCTCTTTTTACAACTTAATAAGAGAAATAATCCATTTTAACCTTCATTACTGTTATAAAATGCGAACAAAACATTAAAATTAAAACTTCTAAAAATTACATAATCTATAATTTATTACCGTTCTGTTCAATACATTCTTTCATTTTTCGTAAAATATTTTTTAAAAATTTGGTTTTGTGATTTAAAATATCATTCATAATCAAAATAAATTTATGACCCTCGTCATAGACGAAATGTAAAAAAGCTACATTTCTACTTCATTAAGTTTTACAGATTTTTTATAAAGAGCCATATTTTTTAAAAAAACCTGTTAAATTCATGAAAGTAATAGATTGCATATAATCACTTTTAATGAGATGCAACTCTTAAAAGTTACTCCTGGTAACCAAAGGTGAAGATTGTTATGCTTCCATTGAATATAAAACGCTCTTACTTAAATTCACGCCAAGTATTTTAGAAAATGCAATGATTCTCCCACAATGTTCTACATGCCATACTGCTTTATTATTAATGACATTTCCCGAGAGCAAAGGGCCTATAATATAGAAATTGTTGGATGCCTCAAAATTAGAATTTACCTTAAACCCTTTGTATGATGGATTAGGAACACACAATCCAGAATTAATTAGATTGGTATAAAGATTAGAAATAGGTTCATTAAGTGTTTCGCTGCCAATACAATTAATAATAATATTTATTGGATCTTTATATAGTACTTCTGTTTTGCTTCGTGTATCCAAATATTTAAAACTATAGGTAAAGGAGTTAATTGGAACTATACTGAGAAATCTTCCTGCAATATGTTCAAATTTATTAAGAGTCTGTAACCTATTAATTGTTTGTAAGTAAAATACTCCTGCACATCGCTGTCTTCTCCCTACCTCATTGCCAAAATGACAGGCAAATATTTCCAGCTCTGATTTATCAAGTTTATTCAATAGCACGCCAAATGCTTTAGATATTGGTACTACAGAGGTAGCTGCACCTATCCCCATTTTTTCTGCGAGGTCCAAATCAGCAAATGCAGCATCAGCAATATCTTTGGCTGTCAAATCAACTTTATTCTCCAACTCCAATAAGTTGCGGGCCATAAATACTTTATTATGTTCTTTACTATTAATTGAATCAGGAAGAAGACCATGAGTAGAGATAAATGTAAATTTTTGTATGCGATTAGATATATAAGTATTATCATTCATCATAAATAGAACTTCCAAGGCACTCGCATTGGAACCTATTATCAGCGCATTGAAATTGGAATTATTATTTGTTTCTAAGAATTTTTTAATTTCCGAAATCGTTGTATTCATTCCCTTATTGTACGGATCGGCGAATAGGTTTAAGTGATTTTCGCCATTGAGATTTTTATTCCATACTTTTTTAGGTGGAGGAGATCCAATACAAAAAATTACGTTATTTGCAAGATATGATTTAGAAGCTCCCAATATTTCATATCCTTGGGCAAGTGGAATAATATTTTCCACGGTCAATTGTATTAAATCAACCTTAACAATTTTTCTTTCTTCATATTCATTGATGCTTTGAGTAATTACCTGTGTTAAATACCTTCCAAAGAAATATCTCGGGATAAAAAGATCTTCCCAGGCATTTTCTGCTATTGCCTGACGGTTATCAGAAAACCATTCCCTAATTAATTCTCCTCCTTCTTCTTTAAACTCTTTTAGAAGACTAATTTTATTTTCAGTAAGCCAAATAATAAATTTCCCTAGCTCAGGTTGTGGTAAAAAATTTTTCAACGAAGTTATCAAAAGAGAAGAGGTGCCTGACCTTTTTCCATAAGGGATTCCGGTAAAAAAATCCTTTTCTTTATCAAATATTCCTATGCGAAGTGGAACGTTGAAAGGCTTGTCTTTAATCTGTTCCAAAAAATGTAATAAAGTAAACGTGGAGGATATTCCAGACCCAATAAAAGCGAACTCAAACTCGAAATTTTCAATGCCAACTTTCGTATCTATTTTCATATTTAAATTCTAAAAATATTATTTCGAGGTACTATGGATATTGACTTTTCTGGGAAAAATATTTCTTAGTCTGCTATTAATTGAAAAATAAAAAACCAAAGTTTATAAAAGACTAGTGGAGTAATTAATCTGAATTTAATTTAAATATTTATTTTCATATCTAATTGAACTTTTCGACGAATGTAAATATTATAAGACGTAATGCGATTTTCAACTTATTTATCCACCTTTAAATCTGGTATTCAAAATATTACGATATACCCTTATAATTACTAAGTAAAATATTTGATCAATTCTTAATTCGTAAAACCCTTCCAGGATTACCTACCATTACTGCATTTTCTTGTACATCACGAATTATGACAGTTCCAGCACCTAAGAGACAATTCCGGCCCAATGTGCCTACACCAGTCATTATTGTACATCCCATTCCTATATAGGCGAGATCTTTTACTTGTACCATGGCTCCCAAATTTACACCAGAAGATATAAACACTCCCTCGCCGATGGTTACGTGGTGGGCAATGGTGCTACCCATATTTACCATTAAGTAATTCCCTATAGTAGTATGTGGCATAACTATATTGCCAACAAGCATATAAATAGCCTCCCCAAGTACAACATCAGGTGCAATGGAAACCGAATGATGAATAAAACTAGGAATGGAATACCCTTCATTTTTCAAGGTGGACAAATATTTCACTCTTAAAGCATTATTTCCTATAGGACAATATACATCTTGGATTTTTTCTTTAAAATTTGATTTTAATAAATCTAAAAATGAGCCTAAAACTGGTAATCC
This sequence comes from Gelidibacter sp., assembly GCF_053579655.1. Taxonomy (NCBI): domain Bacteria; kingdom Pseudomonadati; phylum Bacteroidota; class Flavobacteriia; order Flavobacteriales; family Flavobacteriaceae; genus Gelidibacter; species Gelidibacter sp. Next base: position 23,215 of record NZ_JBMDWE010000048.1, read on the forward strand.
ATTTACATGAGTCCCCTCTAAGAAAGGATCATCATCTATAAATCCAATCAAATTTACACCTGCCTCCTTAAAGTAAGATGCGAAAATTTGACCCTGTTTTCCGGCTCCAATAATTACAGATTTTTTCATAATATTTCGTTTAAATAGACATTGCATTTACCCTACTTATACATAAAATTGTTCAATGACTTTATATGTAGAAAATTTATTTTCCCTCATAAGTTGTAACATAATTGCCTTTATTATTCCTACAGTTTTAAACAATAATTTAAGTATATAAGAATTACTTTATTTCGCTAAAAAAAATTCAGTCATTCTCCTATCATTCAAGATTAATTTTTCTTCCCTTGGAATGAAATTGAAATGTGAATTTGAAACTAATAAATAATACTATAGTGTACTTTATGTCTTTATTTTGTTTGTGTGATACTATTATTAATTATTATATTATAGTAATGATGAATTCCGATATAGATATTTTCCTTAATAACGCTTAGTAATTGTGGAATAATTACCTAAGAACTAACTAACTTTCGTTTTTTTTGAGCAATAGAACTAAATTTTCTCTAAGGATCAGTTAAATTATTCTTTCCCTTCCATTTCATTAGTCTACATATATCTCAAGGTCGTCCCAATCTCACCTCAAATAAAATGGTTTTTCTCTATTGGCACAGAACAGAAATATCCGACCAAATACTGGTCTCGAGGTGATATCAATATAAAAATATTTTATTCTAATAAATCTAGGCTGCGTTTTAGATTAGAGACATTCTCTCTGTTTCTATAGATAATTATGTCGAGAATTTCCTCAACTAAAATGACCGATATTAATTACTAGTCGCGACAATTTATTTAAAAAATTTATTTAACAATTATATTTTTTCATATGATATTCAACTATATACGATCGGACTCATGCTAGAAGATAATGGTACATCCACAATGCTATCTGCTCTGCTAAATGTTTGAACGTGATTTAGTAAATGAGTATAACTATATAAAGCTAATCCTTAATAAGAAATATCACCTCTTTTAACGCAAGAAGATAACTTGACTCTTTCAAACATTTCTCTTAGGTCACAAATAAATTACAAACAGGTCACTATTGTTTTAACATTCAAAAATAAGTTAAAAATACAAAGATGGAACTAATATCGATATAGGCTTCAATAATAAAATTTGAAAAAGACTTTATAGCGGATATCAATAAACGCAATATTTTCAAAATTATTAAATGTAGTAACTTTAAGTTCGTAACCATGCCATTCTAATAATGTGATCTATGCCTTTCTACAATTCCAAATAACTTGTAAATAGAACAATTGGTTACTATATTGAATCCCTATTTTCTCAAAATTTTCTTCCACATTGATCATCTCCAACATTCTTTACAATATTGTTTGTGCTGAACTTTAGTGCAAATTAGTTAAGACAATACAAGTTGAAAATGTCCACATGCCGTAGCTCCATCTATTAATCACAACAAAAGATCAATGCATACTTTCTTTAATGACCCATTATATAAATTAATATTTTAGCAATGCAAGGAACGTTCATTGCAACTGGATATAAGACGTCGTTAGAAAAAATAATAATTTAGTATGAAGACATTAGGTTATTACAAAAAGTGGAATAAGAATAGACATCATTTGCAATCCTTTTACATATATGTGGATATTTTTTGATTAGTTCTCATTAAAACGACCATACATTATCTTCGGTTTCGACAAATTGGAGTAATGCATTATCTCCTATCAACTTATGATATCTAATGAAAGCCTTAGGTACTTCCTTTTTATAATTTATATATCGGCATTAAAATGAACTTTAACTATAGTAATGCGCACCCTTCGCTATTAACTCAATCTATTTATAATCTAAATTAGTCTATGCGAAACGTGGAAGTTGAGTAGACTTATACACCTAAAGATTTAGATCTCCCACTTTGGACGGTTCGCGTTTAGCCCGCATGACCCTTTACCAAAAATATATACAAACAAAAAAAGTCCCCAACAAATGAATGTTGGGGACTCTCAAAAAAGGCG
>NZ_JBMDWE010000049.1:0-24877 GCF_053579655.1 Gelidibacter sp.
AAGTTTAAACCACCTCGTCTTCTGCTTCTTTCTAAAGCAGAATCCACTCCTCCTTAAAAAGGAGGAGAATTTTAGATTGCACTTTTGTTTTTAAATTTTTGACTAGTCAAAAATTCCTTTCCTTTTTTCAAGGAAAGGTGGATTTAAACTCAGCAAAGAGCTTAAAGACGGAAGGGTTACGTATTATAAACGTCTCAATTTTTAAAATATAATTCGTACTATTCATCCATAAAGTTTAAACCACCTCGTCTTCTGCTTCTTTCTAAAGCAGAATCCACTCCTCCTTGCAAAGAAGGGGAAGTTAACTTTGTGAAATCTGGGATTTCATCTTATAGAATAAATGATTTTTATTCAATCTGAAAATCAACAATCAAAAATGAGCAATCAACAATCTATAATGAGACAAAACAGTCCATTTCAACAACTCCAATTCAAATAGGGATCTTGCTTCTGGTTTTTAATTTATTTTAATCAGAAATAAAGTATAGACTATAGGAAAATTTTAAGACTAATTACCATAAATATTCCGTAGATTTGCACGCAATTAAACCGTAATTGCAATGACAGCACACGAAAACAAAATAGTAGGCGAAGGATTGACCTACGATGACGTTTTACTAGTTCCAGCTTTTTCTGAAGTTCTTCCTAGAGAAGTCAATATCCAAACTCAATTTACCCGTAATATAAAGATTAATATTCCTATTGTATCCGCTGCTATGGATACCGTTACTGAAAGTGCTATGGCCATTGCCATGGCGCGAGAAGGTGGTATTGGGGTGTTACATAAAAACATGAGCATTGAGCGACAGGCCAATGAAGTCAGGAAAGTGAAACGTGCCGAAAGTGGCATGATCATCGATCCTGTGACTTTGCCTTTGACTGCAACCGTTCAGGATGCCAAACAGAACATGGCCGAACATAGCATTGGTGGTATTCCTATCATTGATGATCATGGCATTTTAAAAGGAATTGTTACCAATCGTGATTTACGTTTTGAAAAAAATGGTTCACGTCCGATTGTGGAAGTCATGACCAAAGATAATTTGGTGACTGCTCCGGTTGGGACTTCTTTGCATGATGCAGAAGGGATTCTTCAAAAGAACAAAATCGAAAAACTACTGATTGTTGACGAGAATTATAATCTTGCGGGTTTGATAACCTTTAGAGATATTACAAAATTAACAACCAAGCCCATTTCTAATAAAGATACTTTTGGTCGTTTGCGCGTCGCTGCAGCCATTGGTGTAACGGGTGATGCGGTAGAAAGGGCAGAGGCTTTAGTGAAATCTGGAGTGGATGCTGTGATTATTGATACGGCTCACGGCCATACCAAAGGAGTGGTAACCGTTTTGAAAGCTATCAAAAAACAATTCCCTGATCTTGAAGTTGTAGTTGGTAATATTGCCACTGCAGAAGCGGCTAAATACTTGGTGGAAGCTGGTGCTGATGCCATTAAAGTTGGTATTGGTCCAGGGTCTATTTGTACAACACGTGTAGTCGCAGGTGTGGGGTATCCACAATTTTCTGCGGTATTGGAAGTTGCTGCAGCTATTAAAGGTTCTGGTGTGCCGGTAATTGCTGATGGTGGTATTCGCTATACAGGCGATATTCCTAAAGCTATTGCTGCTGGTGCTGATACGGTTATGTTAGGGTCGTTGTTGGCAGGAACTAAGGAGTCTCCAGGAGAAACCGTTATTTATGAAGGACGAAAATTCAAAACTTACCGAGGCATGGGATCTGTTGATGCCATGAAACAAGGTAGTAAGGATCGTTATTTTCAGGATGTGGAGGATGATATTAAAAAATTAGTGCCAGAAGGAATTGTAGGACGTGTGCCATACAAAGGCGATTTGTTTGAGAGCATCCACCAATTTATTGGAGGTTTGCGTGCTGGAATGGGCTACTGTGGTGCGAAAGACATTGAAACGCTAAAAGAAACTGGACGTTTTGTCAAAATTACGACGTCAGGCATCAATGAAAGCCATCCACACGATGTGACCATTACTGAGGAATCTCCTAATTACTCAAGATAATTATCTTCTGTAGAAACAGAATGACAATAAATTAAAAACACGACTTTCAATGGTCGTGTTTTTTGTTTAAATACTATTAATATCGTTTTGTTAAACTTGAAAAGGGAATTGCAATCCATCTTAGTAAACAATTTTCATAACTTCAAAAATTCGATCTTCTTTGGCCAATTTCAAAACTGCTTTTTCTCCAACTTTTTTGTCCGTCAATAATTTTGCAATGGGAGAAATGAATGAGATTTTACCTTTAGAGATATCGGCTTCATCAACGCCTACAATCTGATACTGCTGGAGTTTCTTTTCATTTCCGATTTTTAAAGTGACCAAGGCTCCAAAACGCACTTCATGTTGTGGTTGTAGGTTGAGATCTACTATTTTGGCCGTTGCAATTCGGTTGGTCAGAAGCTGTAATTTCGCGTTGATATGGTTGGTAGCAATGCGTTTTTCACTTTCGTTTGTTATTTTCAAGTTTTCGCGCTCGGCAATTAACTGTTCTTTTTCTTTGAGAAGTTCGTCCATTCCATTTGGCGTCACATAATTGATGACACCTTCTGGCAAGTCTGCTCTTGGTGGTACTAATGGTATTTCTTCTTGATCATCTTCTTTTACAAATCCTCTGCTCATGGTTTACTTTATTAATGTGCTCAATGCTCTGTTACTTTAAAATTAAGGAATTTAGAATACTTTCCAAAGTGAAAGGTTAGATATAAAACTTAGCGCTCTTTTATTTATGATGAGCATCAGTCCTAAATGGCAGTCAATAAATTTTAAAAATAGATGAATCTATGAGGTATGTTGTTTGAATATATCTGACATAAAAGTCGGCTTTATGAAGTTTTCAAATCGGTGTTTTATTTTTGGACTCCTTCTTCCTAAGTTCTTTAAGACCACTAGTACTGTCATGGCCCCTGCAAATAGACCGAGTTCTGATAAGAAATCTGTTGTGGAAGACTTTGAAAATTATCTAAAAATTTGGCATAAAAAAAATCAACTTAATTCGTAAATGTGCTAAATTTGTTTCAACTTCCTAATCAGCATGAATTAATGCGATTGTATTAAAAACAGACCTACTTTCTTATACGTTCCCATTTGTTGCAACCATGATATGTAATGATTTTTAAATTGAATTTCTAAACAACTAGTTGATTAAAAGAAATAGTAGATATCTACTAATAAACTGAATTAAATCCAATTTCATACCGCTTCACATTCTTGGTTTGTGCAATTTAAACTCAATTAAAATGGAAGAAAAATGGAATACTAGAAATGAAATGTTGATCATGGCCTTCGTGCTTATAAGCGCTATAGGCTTTTCACAAACAGATAATAAGCCAAAAGTTCTTGATAAGGTAAAACATATCGAACCACTTTATATAGATTTGGTTAGAGATCTTGGCGCGAGAAAAGGTGAAAAGGAACTCAATATTGCCGGCGATTTTACCAACGTAAAACATGGTTACAGTGAATATGGACTCTTGGCGGAATATGAATTTGCGCCTATAAACCGATTGGGACTAGAAATAGAAACTGATTTTATATTTTACAGGCGTACGACTTCTGCGATTGCAATACCTGAAAACGCACTCGAAAACTTGAGATTATCTGCACAATACTCCTTTTATGTCTCAACAAAATACAATACCACACTAGCACTAGGATATACACAGGTTTTTGATTTTACCGATTTTAAGAGCTATGGCGATAGCCAGTTTGTTACGGGCTTGGTTTACAGTCCGTTTTTCGTTGCAGCTAAACGCTGGGGCAATAATTTTCATACTTTACTGCTTACGGGACCCTTATTTAGGCATGACTTCCATACGGATTTTACTGATGTCGATTGGCAAATTAATGTCTCGTTTTTTTACAGTATACCAAACTCCTCACATTTTGTGGGCATAGAGTTTAATAAGGAATTAGTGCACGGAGATCTTGATTTGGTCATGCGGCCACAAGCAAAATTGCAAATCAAACATGATCTGGCCATAGGTTTTGTAGCCGGGTTTCCTTTGACTAAAAGTGAAAATGGATTCAGTTCGTTTTTTAGAGTGATTTACGAATTGTAAACCATTGATTAACTCTGAAGTTATTTGGTGAAATCAACCATTTTTTTATGAGATAAAAAACAAATAAAAAGAGGATAATTAAAGCTAATTATCCTCTTTTCATTGAGTGAAAATTCAATATTTAGATGGTTTCTGCTCCAGCACTTGCTACGGCATGATCATTTTCGACTGAACTGCCACTCACGCCGATAGCGCCGATGATTTCGTCGTTTGAATTTCTGATTGAGACACCTCCTGGGAAGTTAATTAATCCGTTGTTAGCATGTTCAATGTTATATAAAGAACCTCCTGATTGTGATAATTCGCCAATAATGCCTGTATTCATATCGAAAAAACGAGCTGTTTTTGCCTTTTTAATTGCGATGTCAAGCGAGCCTAACCGTGCGTCTTCCATTCTTGCAAAAGCAACTAAGTTTGCGCCTGCGTCATCAACGACGATATTCATTTTTGTATCGACTGCAACGGCTTTTTGTTTTGCAGCCGCGATTGCTTTTTCTGCTTGTTCCAAGGTAATATTCATAAGGACTGTTTTTTAGTGTTCATATTTCTAATACAAATACACTGGGAAGGTGTGGCATTGGCTGCTTATTAAAACCGTTCAATAGCTTGTGAAACAGGTCAATACAGTTTTTATTCATCAAGAAGCATCTAAAGTCTTTTCATCTCTGGAATGAGTACGTTAAATAGTTGGTATTTCCTCTTAAAAAAGAGCGGTCATAACGCTAGGTTCTCACTTTGGCTGTATATTAGCAAACTTAAAATAATCACAGAGGACAACTTGCGTCTTTTTATTTAATAGCATATTACCATGAAGCGTTTATTTTCGAACTTACTATTTAAAGTTTTTATTGCCATTGTATTAGGTATTGTTTTTGGACTGTATTTACCAGAGTCCATCAACCGAATATTTACCACCTTTAATTCGTTTTTCGGGCAGTTTTTAAGCTTCTCTATTCCTTTGATTATTATGGGATTGATCATGCCTGCCATTTCTGATTTAGGCAAAGGTGCTGGCAAATTATTATTGCTTACTGTGGCCATTGCTTACGGATCGACCCTGTTTTCTGGATTTTCGACTTATTTCATAACCTCGGGTATATTCCCATCGCTTTTAGAATCGCACGTTAACGATGTCGCACAGGTTGCTGATCCAGGCCGTGAACTCACACCCTATTTTAGTATTAATATTCCGCCCATATTAGATGTCATGTCTGCATTGGTGCTGGCTTTTATCATTGGTTTAGGCTTGTCTTTTCAAGAGAATTCCAGTTTGAAATTGGTCGTAAGAGATTTTGAAAAGATCATTATGCAAGTAATCGAGAAGATTATCGTGCCACTTTTGCCACTTTTTATTTTAGGCATATTTGCCAGTATGGCTTTCAATGGTCAGGTGTTTTCTATCCTTAAAGTGTTTATCAGTATTATTGGCGTCATCTTCGCCTTACATATTGTTCTTTTATTGCTTCAGTACACCATTGCGGGCGCCTTTACAAAAAGAAATCCGATTAAGTTGTTGGGCAACATGATTCCGGCTTATTTTACAGCATTGGGAACGCAGTCTTCCGCAGCTACTATTCCGGTAACTTTGGAGCAGACCTTAAAAAATGGTGTTTCCGAAAAAATTGCAGGCTTTGTGATTCCATTGTGTGCGACCATTCACTTATCAGGGAGTATCATGAAAATTACTGCTTGCGCGATGGCTTTAATGATTTTACATGGGATGCCTTTTAGTTTTACACTCTTTGCCGGATTTATCTTTATGCTTGGAATTGCTATGGTTGCAGCACCCGGAGTTCCTGGGGGTGCCATTATGGCTGCGGTAGGAATCTTACAGTCGATGTTAGGTTTTAATGAGGAAATGATAGGATTAATGATTGCCTTGTATATTGCAATGGATAGTTTTGGAACCGCTTGTAATGTTACTGGTGATGGCGCGATTGCCATTGTTGTAGATAAAATTACCAAAGAGAAATTGGTGGCTTAAATTTATATGACGATTTTAAAAATCTAGTTGATCATTGGTACAATACAGTCTAAAAACTAAGATGTTTCTTTAAGAATTTGTTTTTAATTAGACAGATCCGTCGGACGTATTCCAAACTTGTTTTTAAAGGCACTATTGAAGTAAGAAAGATTGTTATAGCCAATATTCTAATAGATATCCGATGCTTTTAAGTGACCTCTTCCAGAATTTCTTTTGCTTTTTGCAGACGTTTATCCTGAAGCCATTTTCTGGGAGATTTTTTATATGCACTAATAAAATGGCGTTTAAAGGCTGAAAGGCTCATGTTGGATAAAAAGGAAATTTCCTCTAATTTCAAATTGGAATGTATTCTACCTTCAATGATCTGCTTAAAGGAGGAACTCTTATCAGCGATTGTAAATAACTTAGATTTTGGTATGTTTCTCTAAAAACTCTTGAAGTACTTTTTCAGAGAAAAAGATAAGTTTACAGTAATGGATGGCTTCTATTTCGAGTAATTCCGTCCAGAGTCAATTTCCTTTTTTCAGCAATAAAGATTGGTCTTTGTTAACCGCAATAGAGTTTCCTGCAAAGTAAACCTGTTTTTTTCCAACTTGCAGAAAACTGAACATATTCATGCTTAAGTGGACTTTGCTCTTAACTACGTCACTGGTCATTTTAAAATCATAGCCTAATAAATCCAGTCTCTGGTTCGTCTTGGGAATATAGATTTCTGGAATATTTTCTATGGGCATTGGCGATTTTTTTTAACGAATGATGGGTTATGGACTGTGCGAATTGTTTCTTAAAACCGTTTTAAACTTCGGATTATAATTTAATTTCAAACAGACTGAAAGGACCCTCTTTATAATGTTCAGGTAAATCACTGGTCCATTCTATACTACTGATGCCTTTATAGGTAAAGCCAGAATTCATATAATGTTTGTTTAATCGGTCGTTCCCGCTATGGGTATCCATTCTGATGAAGTCCACATCTCTTTCTTTTGCAAAATCTGTGGACCATTCCACAATCTTATTGATATAGCCTCGGCCTCTGAAATTTGGATGTGTGGCAATCCGATGCAAATAAATGGCCTTCTCCTGATCTGAATTTTTCCAAATGATGGGATCACTAAAAGTAATGACAAACGTACAGGCGATTTCGTCGGCATCAACAATCTTAAAATGTCGATTTTCATTGATTTCCTTTTCTACGAGTGCGCGTTCAAATCCGCTCCAGCTTTTATTGTTAACGGTTTTTTGATAGGCGGTTGCGGCGTCATAAAGTTTGAAAATTGCATCGATGTCGGCAAGTGTACTGTTTGTAATGGTCATTTTTTATGGTTTGATTAGGAATGGATAAAAGTGCATCCAATTGTTTTTAATTATTGAGAGGTATCGAAAAGCCAATTGCTAATGCTCCAACGAATTGTTGGGCGTTCTCATGAAAATAGTAGGTAAAAGCCACGTCAAAATTATGCTTTGGTCCTAATTCAAGTCCAATTGATAAAGGGATGTGCATGAGTAAACCGCTTTCTTCAATATAGGTCCAAGGCGTTATGGTTTCAAATGAGCCAACAGAGGCACCGATACCTATTTCCAAATAAGGCGCAACCCATGGGATAGGTGCTTTAAGTCGCGCTTTTCCCCCAATTAAAAATGCATTGGCATTTGATTTATATTCTGAAGGAAACCGTTTGTTCTCAATACTTTTGGTCAAAATTAAACCTGCGTAAGGTCTTAGGTCAATCCAAGAGGCAATGGAAAGGACGTATTCGCCTTGTAGGTAAAGGCCGGAACCATAAATATCAATATCGTCGAAGGGCGTGCTAATGCCGTAACCTACAGAGATATCAATTGATTTTTCTTTTACGAGTTGCGCTTTCGCTTGAGTAAATGCTAAAATAGCAAGAATTAGGATGTAGTTTTTTTTCATAGGTGTTAGGTCATTTTTGCTGGTAACTAGTGTAACATTGAGGTTGATGAACTTTCTGCGTAAAAATTAGTTCTAACTATAATGTACTCTGTGGTTGAAGCTAAAATAGGAATTATTTTTATATTTAGTGGGAAAGTGTCCATTACCATAAAAAACTAATAGGATTGCGAAGATGCGCCTTTTTATGTGTCATTGGCTTTATTATAAGTCTTATGATTTCTTCTAAATCGATAACCGACGGGAAGGTGTGAGATTTGTTGCTCTATCAATATGACGAATTTCACGAATTTTCACGGACTTAATCGTATTCTGCGAATTCTGACTCAAATTCTTCACTAAAAATTACACGAATAATCCGGACTTTTAGTCCTTTTTGAGAAGGTTGTTAAAATTATTTGGCGATGTTAGGACAATTCATGTAAAAAAAAAGGCATGCATTTAAAATATCGTTTTTGAGTGATAAACTCTTAAAAAGACTGACTTCTTGATGATTTTATGAACATTATTTAAATATTATGTTAATTAAATGTCTGAGTTTTTTATTTTATACTGACAGGAGTTGGGCGGATTTCAACTATATTTAACTTAACTAACTCAAAAACATCAACATATGAAACACCTCTTTATTTTGATGCTAAGCCTTTTTAGCATCAATTTTTGTTTGGCTCAGGCTGTCACAGGAACCGTTACGGATTCAGACGGGCAACCTATGGTCGGCGTGAACGTCATCGAAAAAAACACCACAAATGGTGTGGTGACCGATTTTGAAGGCCGATACAAAATTGCAGTGAGTGGCAGTGCTATTTTGGTATTTAGTTATGTGGGCTCCACTAGCCGAGAAGTCGCTGTAAATAATCGGACCGTGATTGACATTAGACTTGGAGAAAGCGTCGGTCTGGAAGAAGTGGTTGTAGTAGGCTCCAGAAGTCCTAAACGAACTGCAATGGATACTGCTGTTGCCATTGATGTCATTGACGTATCAGAAGTCACTACACAGGTTGGAAAGGTAGAAATTAACGAACTGTTACAGTATGCCGCGCCTTCTTTTAATGCCAACAAGCAATCGGGTAGTGATGGGTCAGATCATATTGATCCCGCTTCCTTGCGCGGGATGGGGCCAGACCAAACCTTGGTGTTGATTAATGGCAAACGCCGGCATCAATCGTCTTTAGTGAACTTGTTTGGAACCCGTGGTCGTGGCAATACGGGAACCGATTTGAATGCCATCCCGGCTTCAGCTATTAAACGTATTGAAATTTTGCGGGATGGTGCTTCGGCACAATATGGTTCTGATGCAATAGCAGGTGTTATTAATATCGTGTTGAAGGATGTGGTGAACGAGGTTTCTGGAAGTGTCAATTACGGAGTTTATAGCACGCATGCTGATGTCAATACTAGCGCTTTTCGAGAAGATAATTATGGCGTCTGGAATACTAAAGGTTTCCGTTTGGATACCAAAAAAGATGGCAACGCTATTGGGAAAGATAAAAATTTTGACGGTGGTTCTGTAAAAGTTACGGCGAATTATGGCGTTAAAGTAGGAGAGAAAGGTGGTTTTGCGAATTTTACGACTGAATATTTAAGTAAAAAACACACCTTACGCCCTACGTTTGATTTCAGAAAAGGTTTTGGAGAATCGGCCATTGATGGCTTTAATTTCTTTGGGAACTTTGCCGTTCCTGTTTCTGAAAAAACAGAGATTTATGCGTTTGGTGGACGAAATTATAGAGATACTGACGCCTATGCTTTTACCAGAAACGATGGTGAGCGCGTGGTGGAATCCATTTATCCAAATGGTTATACCCCACGAATCACCTCGATCATCACAGATAACTCTATCGTTGCTGGGATGCGAACAGAGACGAGCGATGGATGGAAAATTGACATTAGCAACACTTATGGCATCAACAATTTTCATTATTATATTAAAGGCACCCTAAACGCATCTTTAGAAGACGCATCACCTACGGACTTTGATGCTGGTGGCCATAGTTTAAGCCAAAACATAATCAATTTTGATTTTTCTAAATATTATGAAAATGTTTTAAGTGGAATGAACCTCGCCTTTGGTGCGGAATACAGAACTGAGAATTTTATAATTTTTGCCGGAGAAGCAGGATCTTATGGGACATTTACCGAAAGTGGTATTCTGATAACCGATCCAGCTACTCAAGTGCAAGCTGAAGATGATGATGGAAATCCGCGACCTGGAGGTTCACAAGGGTTTCCAGGGTATGCGCCAGCGAATGAGGTCAACAGAAGTCGAAGTAACGTTGCTTTATATGCCGATGCCGAATTTGATTTGTCAGAAAAATTCCTATTGAGTGCAGCGGCACGTTTTGAAAATTTTAGTGATTTTGGAAGTACCATTAATGGGAAATTAGCCGCGCGATTGAAAGCCACAGACCATATCAATATTCGGGGTTCGATCAGTTCAGGTTTTAGAGCGCCATCTTTGGCGCAAATATATTATAACCTCAGATTTACCAACTTTATTGGTGGTAGAGCCAGCGATCAACTATTGTCGCCCAATAATAGTCCCGTGACGAAATCCTTCGGAATTGGGCCACTTGCAGAAGAAAAAGCGTTTAATGCGGCATTAGGTTTTACGGCATCCTTCGGAGAATTTACGGCAACTGTGGATGGCTATCATATTAATGTCAAAGACCGCATAGTTTTAACCGGTACATTTGCATCTTCAGACATTCCTGGAGTGGATTCTGCACAGTTTTTTGCTAATGGCGTGGATACCAAAACCACAGGATTGGATGTCATTTTATCCTGGAAAACACCTATCGGAGCGGAAAGTACTTTCGGGGCCACATTTCTTGGAAATTTTAATGACATGAAAATTGATAAAGTTCTAAACGGCAATTTAAATGAACAAACGTTCTTTGGAGAGCGTGATAAAGCGTTTTTATTAGCATCGGCGCCAGGCAGTAAATTGAGTTTATCATTAAATTACAATAGAGGTTGGTTTGATGCTGGCATGACCTTGACACGATTTAGCGAAATCAAGTTGCTGGATTGGCAAGCCGAAGAAGATTCCGCCGACTATGGTGGATTTGAGCAGAAAATGATTGCAGCAACGGACGCTTATGGGGCAAAGATGGTTACCGACCTTAATTTAGGTTTTAAACTATCAAATAATTTAAAATTGAATATCGGCAGCAATAACCTCTTCAATATCTACCCAGATCAACAAGACGATTGGACTGAAGGTGGTGGGTATTGGGATGCCGTACAAATGGGATTTGGTGGCGCGTATTATTATGCCAAATTGAATTTCAGATTTTAATCCCTCCAGAGGTTTAATTCCCGGAAGTTGTTGGTTTAAAACATGTATAATACAAATCAAGCTGTGCACATCGCACGGCTTTTTTGTTGAAACTCATGCCAAAAGCAGTTTTTTATTTTCCGAGAATTCATTATTTCTCGTGAATCCCATTATTTCGTTGTAATTCAATATATGCTTTGTTGAAAACAAGCCAAACTACAGCACCCTGAAACCTTAGAAATCCATATCGAAATCAGTACCTTTGATGCCGCTTAAAAAGTTGATTTTAGCTTTTTTTATACAAAACTTGATGCCCTGAACTTTTAATGAATTTAATCTACAGGTCATTCATTTAGATTCTTGATTCATTGAGCTTTGTTTAGACATTCAGAATATACTTGAAAGCATGGCCAAGTGTCTTTTTAAAGAATAACAAATGATTACTACAGATACCACTTTAAAACTTTTAAAAACCCATTTCGGATACCGTACTTTTCGGCCTAATCAAGAACGCATTGTTCACGATATCATCAACGGGAATGATGTTCTGACCATTATGCCGACGGGTGGTGGAAAGTCGGTGTGCTTTCAGTTGCCGGCCCTGGCACTTCCAGGAACGGCGATTGTGATTTCGCCTTTGATTGCTTTAATGAAAGATCAAGTGGATGCGCTGTTGACCAATGGAATTCCTGCTGCCTATTACAATAGCAGTCAAGAGGTTTCTGTCCAGAATGAGACTCTTAAAAGATTGCAAGCAGGCGGCTTAAAGTTGATTTATGTGGCTCCAGAAAGTTTGAAAACGCTTTTCCCATATTTTTCTGACATAAAAATAAATTTAATCGCGGTTGATGAAGCCCATTGTATTTCGTCTTGGGGTCACGATTTTAGACCTGCTTATACCCAATTGGGGTATCTGAAAAAGCAATTCCCAAATAAACCGATAGCTGCATTTACGGCCACTGCCGATGGTGCGACCCAACAGGATATCATCACTCAGTTGAACATTAGGGAGGCTAAGGTGCATTTGTCCTCTTTTGATCGGAAAAATCTTTATTTGGAAGTGCGACCAGGAAATGATCGTATCAATCAGATAATAAAATTCTTGAAGACCCGACCCGACGAAAGTGGTATTATTTATTGTTTAAGCAGAAAAGGTACACAGGAGGTCACGGCTAAATTAAATAAAAGTGGTTTTAAGGCAAAAGCCTATCATGCGGGTTTAACCGCCGACAAACGAAACAGCATTCAGGAAAGTTTTATCAATGATAGAACGCCAATAATTGTCGCCACCATTGCCTTTGGGATGGGCATTGACAAAAGTAACGTGCGCTGGGTCATCCATTATAATATGCCTAAAAACATTGAAGGCTATTATCAGGAAATAGGTCGAGGAGGTAGGGACGGACTTCCGGCGTATAACATTTTGTTTTATTCGTATGCCGATGTGGTTCAGCTCAGGAAGTTTACAGAAGGTGCATCCAATGCCGACTATCAAATAGCGAAACTCAACCGCATGCAGCAGTTTGCTGAAGCTTTAAGTTGCCGTCGCATTGCGTTGCTCAATTATTTTGGAGAACATCATACCGAAAACTGTAACAATTGCGATGTCTGCAAAGCACCACCACAATATTTTGACGGCACGCTACTGACCAAAAAAGTGTGTTCGGCGGTTTATCGACTTAAAGAACTAGAGCCAACGGGTATGGTTATCGATTTGTTAAGAGGTGCCCAAAATGCTCAGATATTGAGTAAAGGCTATCAAAATATCAAGACCTACGGAATTCTTAAAGATATTTCTTGGTTGGATTTACAGCAATATATCATTCAGATGTTGAATCAAGGGATTTTAGAAATCCGCTTTCATGAGAACGGACGATTATTATTGACGCCGCTGGCCAATGCCGTTTTGTTTCAAGACCGGCAAGTCCGATTGGCTACACCTCAAAAACAAGTGCTTGCAACTAAGGAAGTGCGGCCTAAAAACATGATGGATTCCGAATTGTTTCAAAAACTGCGAGAACTCCGTTTGGCCATTGCGAAAGAAGCTAAAGTCCCTGCCTATGTCGTTTTTAGTGATGCCACTTTAAAAGATATGGAAGCAAGACGACCAAGGACTAAAACAGAATTCAAAGAGGTTTTGGGTATCGGAAAAGTAAAAGCGGAACGCTATGGCAAATACTTTTTAAAGGCTATTGCTATGTTTGAGTCGGAGAATTCCTAAGGATTTTAGTCTCGTAAATTTTAGACAGCTACCGCTCGTTTGTAACGCGGCTAGCGCTCGTTTTCAACGAGTGCTAGCAAAATCCAAATAAACCTTAGTGTGGGTTTAAGGTTTTCGCATCAATTTCGATGCGCATCAATTTAGCTGGAACTTTTATTTTTATGGGGCCCAGAGAAGCGCTAAATTTTTCATTTGAAAGATATAAACGATGGTTCATCGGTGTGATTTCAAATAGCGCAATGCCTTCCACTTGATGGCCTATGGTTAAGATATCTGATGTTTTTTCTGAGATGTTCCCAGAAAATATATCCAAACTATTCTTAGGGATATTATGGATGGTGTAAATAAATGGCGCTTCCGAAGTGCTGTAGCCTACAAGATAAATGACACTTTCATCAGGAGAATTATCGGCGCCCGTTATAAGTCCGTTGGTGTTGTAACTGCTAACTAAAACAGCGCTATGGGTGCCGCTAGTTTTTGGAATCGCATACATATTCGTTTGATTATCTGCCCAGTTTTTAGTTAATACAAGGAGTTTATCCCCATAACAAATGAGTCCTTCAGCATCCCAGTTCGTCATGTTTGTGCGACGCGTAAAATCAAGTTGGTCGGCATAAGAAAAGGCTATGATTTCCGCCTGCACGCTGCCATTATTAGTGTTGTAATCTTGTTTAGATATTTTATAAATCTTTAAATCGGTTCTATTTCCAGAGTTGTTTCCAATATCGCCGATATAGATATAAGACGCGTCTTGGGCAATATCTTCCCAATCTACATTGGAAGCATTTGATATTTCGACTGTTCTTGTGATAAGACCTGTGGTTGGATTTATTTCATATAATTCCGCTTTGCCACCACTGTCATTATGCGTAATGAGCTTGTCATTATAAAAAAGGAGTCCAGAACTTTCGTCTAAAGCAGGTGTTTGTAAATTTGTAATGTCCAAAGCAGTCTGGGCGCTGCTGCTTAATAAGCCAAGTAAGAAAATTAGTGAGGTAATTATTTGCTTCATTTAAAGTATATATTGGGAACACGTAATAAAAATTTCTCAAGTGAATAACTCTTTTAGTTTTCTCATATTGCGTTTGTTCGGATTTCTGAATTAATTCCCTCAGATGAGTTGGAGAAACCTAATTTGATTGAAATTTTTCGCAAGATGATTCTAAGCTTTTATGGTTTGCTTGCTACTCGCAAAACTTTTTCCATTGGGCGACCTTTGGCTAATTCATCGACCAACTTATCCAAATACCTTACTTGGCGGGTTAGGGGAGTTTCAATTTCTTCTATTCGATAGCCGCAAATAACACCTGTAATTAGTGTAGCATTTGGATTTAAAACTGCGGTTTCAAAAAATGTTTTAAAGGTAGCTTTCTCCTCAATAAGTTCTTGTATTTTGGTTTCGTTAAAACCCGTCAGCCATTCAATGACCTCATGCAGTTCAGCAATTGTTCGCCCTTTTTTTTCAACTTTGGTAATATAATGGGGATAAACCGAAGCAAATGTCATTTTTGAAATCTTATCATTATGTTCTTTTGTAGTCTGCATATGTTTAATTAAGTTTTGTATTCTTATTGTAAAAATGTAATAAAGTATGTTGGCGGTTCCATGATTATTTATAAGAATTGAAATGCTATATTATGAAACTTTTGCAATTTGTTCTGAAATGTCAAGAACAAATGCATTTAAAATGATGTCATATTAATTTAGATTCCACGACATTAAAATCAGTTTTTATCATATTACTGAATTTACAGTTTTTCATAGTTCATCATTCGTGAATTACTCATTGTTCAGGTATTGGAGCATAGTAAAGAATTATGGCGCCGCTACCGAATACCTTCTTCTTCAAAAGTTTAAATATTTTCCTGTCGCTGATGTTTTTAAACAATGGAGAACCTTTTCCTGCAATGACAGGGTGAATACAGAGTTGGAATTCATCAATTAAATTAAGATGCATTAATTGTATGATTAAACTCCGACTGCCAACTAAAATGTCCTTACCCGATTGTTGCTTAAGCTCTAAAACTGCCTCTTTAAGAGGTTGATGAGATAGTTTTGCACTGTGCCAATCCACATTTTTAAGGGTGTTGGAGAAAACAATTTTCGGAATGTTGTCCATTGCAAAAGCGAAGTCGTCCATTGATTTTTCGCCAGAAGGACTTTTTGCCAAATCTCGCCAGTATTCCATAAGATTATAGGTTATCCTTCCATAGAGAATGGTGTCAGCGTTTCGCAAGAGATCTGTATAATGTTGATGTATTTCATCATCGGGAATTATTGCAGTATGGTCACAAATCCCATCAATCGTCATATTGATGCCGGCAACTAGCTTCCTCATATTCTGCTTTGCTTTTAAATAGATTGTTTTTTATTTCGTGGTTTTCCCTCCCATTGCCGTAAATACCTTATCTATAGGTTCCCAAAGCTCTATTTTGTTGCCATCAGCATCCATAATGTGGACGAATTTTCCATAATCAAATGTTTCAATAGCGTCCACTATAGTCACGCCATTTGCTTTGAGTTTCTCAACCAAGCCATCAATATTTTGAACTCGGTAATTGATCATGAATTCCTTTTTTGAAGGTTCAAAATACTCACTTCCGTTTTTAAAAGGACTCCACTGTAGGTAATTGATTTCTTGCGGTCGGTTGGCATTTCTAAACTCAAAACTCGAACCCCAGTCATTTACTTCAAGCCCTAAATTTTCAGCGTACCAATCTCTAGTTTTTCCAGGATTATCTGAGAAAAAGAAAATGCCACCTATTCCTGTTACTCTAGGCGTTTTATCTTTTTCATTGTCTGCATCAGGTTTTTGCTCCTTGTGATCTTCCATACTAATTCATTTTTATAGTGTTTAATTTGATTTCCTTCCTGCTTCTAATAAAAATCATGGCTATTGCCGTAGTTATGACTCCCATAATAAATGAGAATATAGCCCCTTGAATAGCGTAGTTTTTATAGTTGAAATTAGCCTGTGCTTCTTCCGTTGTTTTATAATAGCCTATTTCTACAGAACGTTTTATGACGTTTGGGAAATATTCTGGCGTGATGACATAAGAGGTAATCCACTGTGTTAATGGACTTAATAGAGCAATAATTGCCGAGAGGATAATTCCTGAAACCAAGCCTTGCTTGTAGGATATTTGTCCTTTATAATCCTTTCGCTTTTTTTCTTTAAGCGCTAAAACCATCATCCAAATGGCAGGAATGGCAAATAAATTGGTCAGATATAAATGGTAGTCGATATATTTTCCATGAAGTCCACTTAGTTTTTCCAAAACCATCCAAAGTAATCCTACTACTGAAAAGATGATGGCCCATTTGATTTCTATTTTTCTGTTTGTCATAATCGTATTATTTGGCATTTTCGTAGGCGTTTTTAATCCAGTTTATTACTTCGCTGTCGATGTCATTAATATTAGCTATTTTGATTTTATGCGAACACATGGCGTTCGGTTTTTCGGCTTCCAATCTATCTGATGGCTCTTGTCCTTTTAGATTAATTCCGATTTCAAAACGTGTTTTAGTTGCGGGGCCTATTGTTGCAAATTGCTTGTTTCTGCGCAAACTGACATAAGCGTTTTTAGGTGCGATTTCGATATCATTACCGAAAGACACAATTTCTGAAATAAGCTTGTCATAAATCGGTATCAAATGCTCTTTTCCTAGGTACTGCGCTGTTATTAAATCATCGGTATTTTCTGCGGAGCCAGCATCAGAGGCTCTCGATTTGTGAGCCACAAGGTTTGCGAATCCATGGGTGAAGTCATGTTGCTCCTTAAGAAATTTAATGATTTCTCCGTGTTTTTCGAAGTTTTCTTTGGTTACAATTTCTACCCATTGTTCCAAAGATTTACCTGTGTTCTTGTACAGGTTTTCAATCATTGTTTGTGTTGCTTTATCCATGGACTTAATTGTGTTTTGTTTGCAGAAAGTCAATCGTCGATTTCATTAATTTCTTGAGGGTTTCTACCTTGATGTCTTCCAGTTTTTGGACATAGATACAACCTTTTCCCATTTTAAATTTACCCAAGTCTTTTAATAACTCCTCTTGACCAGCACAGCCTGAATACACATATAATGAAATAGCTGCTTTGCGTGGCGAAAAACCAACCAAAGGCCAATCGCCTTCTTGTTTACTTCTTTCAGATTGGTAATGGTATTGTCCAAAGCCAATAATGCTTGGGCCCCACATTTTAGGTTCGTATCCCGTATAATCTTGCATTATTTTCAATAATTCAAATCCGTCCGCTCTCTTTTTATCGGTATCTGCAAAGGTGTTGATAAACTCTTCAACGCTTGCATTGGTTTGTTTTGTTTTTATTTCAGCCATCCGTAATTATATTAGTTGGTTATAAGGTCGTAGGTAGTGTTAATTGGCTTTAAATTCCTTTTCTATTTTCCATTGTGAAATATGTGGTGGGCCAGCTAAAAACGCCCTAGAATCTTTCATGAAGTTTTGAAGCTGTGGCGTTTTGAAATGACTGGAATTATAATAATCAGAACTGCGCCATTCTTCATAAAGAAGAATTTTGTATTGATCATTTATATCAACATGGCGTTTTATATTCACAAAGTGCGGCTCCTGTTTAACTTGATTGATGAGTTCAGTGAAGCCAGAAAGAGCATCATCGGTTTTGGTAGGTTGAATTGTATATGCAACGAGCACAATTAAATTAACCGTGGTGTTTTCATCTTTCATGATAATTCTTTATAATTAAAAGCAGTATTGTCAAGAAAAGAATCAAGACCGCTTCGCTGTTAGAACCAAGAATCAAGACACAAACCCCAAAACACTTAAAGCATAGATTTTATAAATTTAAATTTACTAGGAAATTAGTGTTTTATTAGCATTTCCCAAAAATGAAAAATGTTGACATAAACGTACATAACGTTTAAAATCCTTTATCAGCATTATCTTTTGAAGGCCGACGAAATTTTTAACCGGACAACAATAAAATAAAGTTGAAAAGAAATAGGGAGAAACCTTTAAAGTGGTCTGTTCTATTTCTTTTTCATAAAATCAAATGCACCTTTTCGAAGTTGTACGCCATACTCCAAATAGGCCTTCATACAGGCAAGGAAATTTGCCCATCCCCCGAATTTTCTAAAGCCCATTTAAGGTTTTCTTCATTCATTTCCTTTCCGTGTTCGTTAACTCTTACGATGGTGCTATTGTCCTGTGATTTTTCCAAGAGGATTTTCACAACGGTCTCAGGATCCCAAACAAAGGAAATGGATCGATTGGCTTCAATTTTAATTTCTTTAATAGTAAACCTATCTTCAAATTCAGGGAATTTCCATAGCACTTCTTTTCCTGATTCGAGTGGCCCGCTACTTTCTGAAATAAAATATTTGGTCATTATTTCAGGATTTACAATTCCTTCAAAAACCTCTTCCACTGGTTTTTGAATTTGAATGGTCGCCTTAGGTTCTAATTTCATGCTATATGCCTTTTTTAATGTTGCTGTTGTGATTCAAAATTTACCATCCAATTGACACCAAATTTATCGGTAAACATACCGAAATAGGCTCCCCAAAAAGTGTCTGCCATGGGCATAGTTACTTGCCCGCCTGCTGAAAGTCCTTTAAACAGTTTGTCTGCTTCTTCTTTACTTTTAGGGTTTATTGAAATTGAAAAATTATTTCCTTGCACAAATGCAGGACCACAATCTCCACCTGTATCACTACCCATCAAAATGGTCGAGCCAATTGGCAAACTAACGTGCATAATTTTATTTCTGTCGGCTTCAGCAACTGTGTGATTGTCTCCTGCTGGCATATCGCCAAATCGTCCGATATAGGTGAATTCTCCGCCAAATACGGATTTGTAGAAGTTAAAGGCTTCTTCACAATTGCCGTTAAAGTTTAAATAGGTGTTTATTGTTGTCATTTCGTCGTATTTTAAATTCAGTTAATTTTCTGATAGTTTTTTTAGTTCTTGATATGCCAAAGTGAATATTTTATTCATTTAGTCAACATATTGCTCAACAGTTGACACATGGACTGTTAAGTTCTGTACTGTTTTCTATTGCTTTTATCTCATAACTTTCTAATGCATTTGTCCAGATTTACGAAGCTGCATCTAATGGTTCTTCTTCAAAATCTTTAAGTTCACCCAAATGTTTAAAAACCAATAATACATTGACTTTAAGTTTATCTATAACGCTGTGCATTTCGTCCCCGCGTGGCGTGAGTAAGTGGATCTGTTGCCTTGTTCAAAGCTGTCCGTTTTCTATTAACTTCCTTTAGAAAAAACGGAAGTCCACTTCTTGTTGTTGTTTTGTTCCCAGAGGGATTTACAAACTTTTTCTGTGGATGCTTTTATTTTGATTTTGAATGTTAGGTTTTGCATCTTATTTATTTATTGTCCCAATAAAAATCATTGCAATCTCGGTTACTACACTCTCTATGATTTTATTTTTCTAACTCTATTTTTAATTTAGATAATCCAGATTGTAAATCATCGCCAATCATTTTTTCAAAATCCATAAATAGCAGCCAGATATTGGTAGGATAGTTCATATGTCCGTTAAAGCCCCAAGTTACTTTGGTTTGATTATAGGCAATACTTTCAGTGGTCATAAATGCAGGTTCAGTAGCTTCAAATGGTTTCAGAAAACGAAGTTCAAAATCTAGGCGTTCACCTTCGTTAATTGCTTTTATTTCTTGTTCTCCCCAACCCACTTCGTCGTTATCGCTTTCCCATCGTGCCACAAAACCAACTGTTCCGTCAGTTCCACTATATGATTTTTTCATGTAAGGGTCAATGCTGTTCCATTTACTATAATTGTCCTGATTTTTCAGATATTTTATGTAGTCAAACACCTCTTGTTTTGGCTTGTTGATGACTATTTCTTTTTGAACTGTATAATCTTTTTTAACAAAAAGTGCCACAATTAAAGGCAATGCAATAATGACTACAAGTACGATTAAAATTTTCTTTAAGATTTTCATTTTTAAATAAACATTATAGGTTGGTTAGGTTTTAGTTATCATAACAACTGGCTAAGTTGATTTTGATATGCAAAGTGATACTTTTTGCAAGTGGTTGTTTGCTAGTAGCCATTGTTTTTCTTGGCGCTAACTATAAAAGTACAACATTCTATTTGGAAATATAGAGGGATTTTATATTGCTAAAAAATATAGTTTAGACTTATAAGCGCTCATTTTTTACATGACTAACTTAATCAGTCATTTTTCCAAGCTACTATTAAGCAGCTGTTGTTTTAGGTTTATACTTTACCATTTTACTTCGGGTCAAAATTGATCATCCATTCAATCCCGAACTTGTCTCTGAACATCCCGAAATAGGAGCCCCATGGACTGTCGCCAATAGGGACTTCAATAGCACCACCGGCTGAAAGTCCATTGAATATCGAGTCGGCTTCTTCCCGACTCTGTGCGTGAACAGATATTTTAGATCTGTTTTCATTTTCATTGACGCGACCCATACTTTCGGGAACGTCATTGGCCATCAGAACATTATTGCCAATAGGCAAAGCAATGTGCATTATTTTATTGGCCTCCTTTTCTGCAACGGGATATTCTGGGCTGGACATATCTTTGAAGCGCTTAACCAGCGCGAACTCTCCGCCAAATACAGATTTGTAAAAATTGAAGGCTTCTTCGGCATTGCCATTGAAGTTGATGTAAGGATTGATAAGTGCCATAATAATAATAATAATAATAATAATAATAATTTAAGGTTTAGTGTCATTCAGGTGTTCCTTTGGGAATTTTGAAATGTCCATATAGAATATTTCCCACGTATGGCCATCAAAATCTTCTATGGTTCTTTGTTGCATAAAGCCATAGTCTTTCATTTCAGTCGGTTCAATGCCACCTGCTTTTAAACCGCCTTTCATTATGTTGTTCACGGACTTAATGCTGTCTACTGATAATGAATAAAGGGCTGCTAAATTGGCTTTGGTGTCAGCAATGGGCTTGGTTGCAAAGGATGAGAACTTTTCATGGGTCAAAAGCATGACAAAAATGTTATCACTCCAAACCATACATTTCCCAGAGTCGTCAGAGAATTGTGGATTGTTAGATAAACCTAGTGCAGTGTAAAACGCCATGGACTTTTCGAGGTCGCTTACTGCTAAATTGATGAAGACTTGCTTATTCATGTGTTAATTGTTTAAAGATCTAAATTCAGTTAATATGTTTAGCGTTTTGTTTTGCTCTCATACGTTTAGTTAGTCCTTTCGTTAGGAAAATTAAATTGCTTTCTTGTCTGTTTTATCAATTCGCGAATGATCATAGCCAGGACTCATATAAACGTTCCTTTTTTAGAAGCTATTTACTTTTTGTCAAATTAGAGAGGGAGCTTAGCCTTCTAAAACATGAATTCAAGTGTCTGAAAGTTTGGGGAGATAACAAAGATACCATTGCCGACGCAATTTTTATATATCTCTTCTGTTAAAAATCAAGAGGTTAACAAGAAATAGATGGTGTTGACAAAGTGTTTTATGAAAATCCGATTATTTTCTTTTTAATTTTATAAAACTCATGCGTTAATAAATGAGTTGGAGCTTCAGTTTTTTGTCTTGAAATTTGATGAGGTTTTGATTCCTTGGGAGCTTCACTCGTTCAGACAAAGACCAGTGTCAATTATGTGCAAATTATCATGGAAATATTGAAAATCTTTAATTCTCTGAAGACGCTATTGGTTAACTCTATAAATTTTATAGTTCATACGTTTTTGATGAGGTTTGCGCATTTAAGCTTTCATTTATCAGTATTTTTACATCACTACTATTTATAAGGAAACATGCAGCATCTTAAAGAAACAGCGAAGGATACACATAAGTCACAGCCTAAAATCACAATGAAACACGCTTTCAGAACGATAATTTGGCCACGACGAAATATTGTTTTTATTGGTTTAATCCTGATTGTGATACGGAGTTTGTCCGGTTTGGTTTTACCGTGGCAGAGTAAAGTTTTGTTGGATGACGTGGTGCCGCACAAAGACTACTCACAATTATATACCCTAATCGCTATAGTCATAAGCGCCATAACCATTCAGGCCGTAACGTCCTATTTGTTGACCAGAATATTAAGCGTACAATCACAATATTTAATCAGCGAACTGAGATGTCAAGTACAGAAAAAAGTATTGTCCCTGCCGATCAGGTTCTTTGATAATGCCAAATCTGGTGCGCTTGTTTCACGGATAATGAACGATGTTGAAGGTGTTCGAAATCTGATTGGTACAGGTCTGGTACAATTAGTGGGCGGTTCCTTTACCGCTATTGTATCCTTGATTATTTTGATAAAACTGAATGCTTGGATGACACTCTTTGTATTTGTGCCCCTGTCCATATTTGGTTTTATTGCCTTGAAAGCCTTTAAATTTATTCGTCCAATTTTTAGATTGCGGGGAAAAATTAATGCCGAGGTCACTGGGCGGTTGACCGAAACACTTGCGGGCGTTCGTGTGATTAAAGCATTTAATTCAGAAAAACAAGAAAATATTGTTTTTGAAAAAGGGGTTGACAAATTGTATCAAAATGTCAAAAAGAGTTTAACCGCAACCGCTCTGATGACCAGTTCTTCCACGTTTTTAATTGGCGTCGCTACCACTGGAATTATGGGAATTGGGGGTTATTCGATGATGATTGGCGAAATGACCGTAGGTGATTTTTTATTCTTCACTCTAATCCTTGGTTTTATGATCGCTCCGATTGTGCAAATGAGTGATATCGGAAGTCAGCTCACAGAAGCATTGGCGGGTTTAGATAGAACGGAAGAACTGATGAATATGACCGCGGAAGAAGATGACAAAGAAAGAACGATTCAATTGCACACTTTAAAAGGCGATATTGAATTTAAGGATGTTTCATTTTCTTATGCTGAAGGGAAAGAAGTGTTACATAATATAAATTTTAAAGCGCCAGCGGGTTCTGTGACTGCTTTGGTAGGGAGTTCAGGCTCGGGGAAATCGACCATTGCAGGATTATCGGCGACATTTTTGACCCCAATATCGGGTAAAGTCACGATTGATAATCAGGATTTATCGAAAGTTAGACTAAGCAGCTACCGACAACATTTGGGGGTTGTTTTACAAGATGAATTTTTATTTGAAGGCACTATTCGTGAAAACATCATGTTCCCAAGACCCAATGCCACTGAAAAAGAATTGCATAAGGCCATAAACACAGCCTATGTCAACGAATTTACCGATAGGTTTGATGATGGTTTAGAAACCTTGATTGGCGAAAGAGGGGTAAAGCTTTCTGGTGGTCAACGCCAACGCTTAGCGATAGCTCGTGCTATTTTGGCCAACCCAAAAATTATTATTTTGGACGAAGCTACTTCAAGTTTAGATACCGAAAGTGAAGCATTAATTCAGAAAAGTTTAGCCGAACTCATAAAAGACAGAACCACTATTGTCATCGCCCATCGTTTAAGTACCATTAAAAAAGCAGATCAGATTTTGGTCATCGAAGCTGGCCATATTGTAGAACGTGGCACTCATGACCAATTAATTGCTAAAGAAGGTCGGTATTATGAATTATATACCTATCAATCCAAAATATAAATCATTGGGATCGTGCAGTTTATATTTTCGATTGGGTTGCCATTTTATAAGTTGACGCCGTGTCAGCGACTGGTGTTAAGCTGCATAATAGAATGTGGTAAGTTTCTTTTTGAGATAATTCGTCAGCGACTTTTTTAATTAAAGCCACAGTAAGTAGATTGTGTTTTTTTGAGTAAAATCTTTTCCTGCCGATTGGAAGATTCTGTGGATTTTAAATGAGGTTGATGCCTAAAGTTTTTTAAGTTTGAAATTATAATTGGAGGTGTTTTTTTAGCTTTCGCTTAAACTTTGTCGGTATGGTAGTTGACCTTATGAATACTCAACCACAAAGAATTATCAAGCTAATAATACAATGCGTGAAATTAATGCTTTTGGTTTTATGGGGTGGGGGTTTATTATAGATCAGTCACGGTACTTGTTGCAAATGAGCGCTAGCCATGGCAGTTTATTTCATTAGGGCGTTTGGTTCCCCGAAAAGGGTAACCACCGCGCTCTCGCCCCTCACTTTTTATGGTCGCTATGGCGCCCATAAAAGAGTTCAAGCAAAGGGCTCCATCGCTAACGCGGCTCAGTTAGCATTTATAAAATGATAGCGATTATATTCAAAGAGGAAGATTCTCTTTATACTATATTCCATCATGTCTTAAGTATGAGCTCGCGATGGTTTGCATGTGTTCTGTAAGAAATCATATTTAATCATAAAAAATCAGCGTCATCGGCGTTCCATTCGTTCAGTTCATTCAAGTGTCAACTCTTATATAATAAGGATGGAGCTACAATTTCCATATAATATAAGGAACAGTCAATTTCATTATGGCATTTGGTTTCCTGAAAAGGT